>CALGEF010000381.1 GCA_937881755.1 uncultured Acidobacteriota bacterium | reverse complement strand
TCTGCCATCGGTATTGGCCGCGACGGCTATTATGGCCGCAACACTGACAGTTCGTCCGCCCTGACGGACCTTGAGGTAAGTCGCATCGAGCCAGACATAGGGCCATTCGCCTTCCAGCGGTCGTTCCAGGAAAGAGGCCACTCGCTCGTCGATTTCTTTACACAGTTTCGAGACCTGGCTCTTCGAGATACCGGTCATGCCCATCGCCTGCACCAGATCTTCAACGCGGCGCGTCGAAACGCCATTGATCCAAGCCTCCTGGATGACGGCGGTGAGCGCCTTCTCAAGCAGCCTGCGCGGCTCGAGAATGAAGCCGGGATAGTAGGACTGGCCGCTGCGAAACTTCGGGATTTTCAGGTCCAGGGCCCCGACCCGGGTTTCCAGAACCCGGTCGCGATACCCGTTACGGTAAGTGGTCCGGTCAGCTGACCGCTCATGGCGAGCGGCGCCGATCGCATTCTCTGCGTCAAAGTCCATCAGCCGGTTGAGCGTGGTCTCGGCCAGGGTACGCAAAAAATCACCATCATCACTGTTCTGGATAGCGGACAGAAGTTGGGGCAGAGTATTGTCGGTCATCGGATTCGATCCTCGTTTGGAGTTGCGTGTCGCAACACAACCCTAACCCGGATTCTCCGATGACCACCCCTCCCGCAAACCGCGCCCCGGGCGCGCGCAGACTCTTGCGGTCCGCGCGTCCGAAGCGCTCCGTCAGCGAATTTCCACCACTCCAGTGGACGCTACCCCTCAACCAGGTCACCCTGCCTTGTATCGATTATGCGGCCAGCGTGGCCTGGTGGCAGCGGTTCGGGCTGACGCTGATTGTCGAATCGCCGCCCCGCTATGCGCGGTTTGAGTGCCCGGTGCTTGACGGCGAGGAGCCGGCCACGCTGTCAATCCATCTGGTGGAAGCGCCGCTGACGTCCGAATGGCCAGCCGTGTATTTCGAAGTGAAGGACGTATTCATCGAAGTGGGCGGACGCTGCATGAACGGCATCCATCCGCTGGGCGAGCCGGAGCGCCAGGAGTGGCGCTGGACCGAGGCCTGGTTCCGCGATCCCGCCGGCAACCGCGTCTGCCTTTACACCGCCGGCCAGAACCGCCGGTTTCCTCCCTGGCGGCTCGGGGCTCAGGCGGAGTAGGCACTGCTGGGCAGGGCCCACACCTCCCACCGCTCCGCGGCAGGTCTCTCCTCTCTTTGGGAGTTGAAGGGCTTTTGTTTGGGAAGTTTTTTCCTCGAGTTGGGTCAATGCGGGGCGTCTAACTCCGCGCATTGAGGTATAGCGGAGGCAAATGCCAGCTATCCTGTAACGGCTTGAGGGGACAGGGTTTTATCGTCCGGGCGGGGTGGCTTCTGCAGGCATGCAGGTGCAGCGCGCAAGGACAGGCTACCTGACGAGCCCTTTGGCCTGCCAGCTGACCTGCAACCCATAAAGCTGTAAAATCACCGCCGTGTGCTCCCGAAAACCAGGACTACTTTTTGTCACGCCGGTCTAGCGCTCTTTTGGATCGAGCGCGTCGCGCAGGCCGTCGCCGATGAAGTTGAGGCAGAGGAGGGTGACCGACATCGTGACCGCCGGGGCGATCAGCATCCAGGGCTTGTCTTCCATCATGTCGGCGCCGTCGGCAATCAGCACGCCGAGCGAGGTCAGCGGCTCGTTCACGCCGAGGCCAAGGAAGGAGAGGAAGCTTTCGGCGAGGATGACGACCGGGATGGTCAGCGTCACGTAGACGGCGACCGGGCCGATGACGTTCGGCAGGATGTGGCGGGTGATGATGCCGGCCTGCGAGACACCGGCGGCGCGGGCGGCCTCGATGAATTCCTTGTTCTTGATCGACAGGGTCTGGCCACGCACAATCCGGCTCATGGTCAGCCATTCGATCGCACCGATGGCGGCGAAGATCAGCACGATGTTCCGTTCAAAGACGGTGAGCAGCAGGATGACGAAAAAGATGAACGGGAGAGCATAGAGCACGTCGACGATGCGCATCATGAAATTGTCTATGCGGCCGCCGAGATAGCCGGCGACCGCGCCCCAGGTAACGCCGATGACGAGGCTGACAATTGTGGCGACGATGCCGACCATCAACGAGATGCGCAGGCCGATCAGCAGGCGGGCGAAGAGGTCGCGGCCCTGCAGGTCGGTGCCGAGGATGTGCCAGTTCTCGAGGGTCGGCGGGATGGTGCGCAGGTCCGAGATCGTCTCGTGATCGTGGACCCAGACGAAGGGGCCGATGGCGGCGACCAGCACGATGATGCCGAACAGGATCATCGAGACGACAGCGGCCCTGTTGCGCAGGAGGCGCGCGCGGGCGTCGTCCCACAGCGAGCGGCCGCCCTGGATGGCCTGGGTCACCGCCTGGACACGGCCCGTCGGATCAAGAACCGGCTCGAGATGCGCCATCAGTCGTATTTCACCTTCGGATCCAGCATGGCGTAGAGGATGTCCGCCACGAGATTGAGCAGGATGATGAGGCCCGCATAGACAATGATCGCGCCCATCACGAGCGTGTAGTCGCGGTTGAGGGCGCCGTCGACGAAGTAGGAGCCGAGGCCGGGCAGGCCGAAGATCTTCTCGATCACCACCGAGCCGGTCATCACGCGCGCCATCGCCGGGCCGGCATAGGAGACGAGCGGCAGCAGGGCAGAGGGCAGGGCGTGGCGGGTGATCACGTCCCATTCGCTGAGGCCCTTGGCGCGGGCGGTGCGGATATGGTTGGCGCGCATGGTCTCGATGATCGAGGCGCGCATCAGGCGCGATATGATGGCGATCTGCGCGAGCGACAGGGTCAGCACCGGCAGCGTCATGTTGTGCCAGGTCATGCCGATATTCGGATAGGTGCCGAGACCGCCGACGGCAAAGATGCCGGCGCTGAGGGCAAACAGCAGGATCAGGATCGGGCCGATTACAAAACTCGGCACCGAGATGCCGACCATGGCGATGCCCATGACGCCGTAATCGGTCGCCGAGTTCTGCCTGAGCCCCGCGAAGATGCCGAGCGCAGTGCCGAGGATCAGGGAGATCACCATGGTTAGGGCGCCGATGGTCAGCGAGACGGGCAGGCCGTCCGCGATAAGGTCGTTCACGCTCTTCCCGAGGGTCTTGTAGGAGGGTCCGAAATCGCCCTGAAGGACGCCGCCGACATAGTCGAGGTATTGCTCATGGAGCGGCTTATCGAGGCCGAACTTCTCGGCGATCGCGCGTTCGGTGGCGGCAGGCAGCTTGCGTTCGCCGTCAAACGGGCCGCCGGGGGCGGCGCGCATCATCAGGAAGGCGACCGTTATGATGGCCAGCATCGTCGGGATCGCAATCAGGAGGCGGCGGAACGTGTAGCCCCACGGAATCCTGCGAAATGCACGTTGCAGCATCGTCACGGTGGTGAAAAGCCTCTGGTCACAGCAGGTTGAATGTCTCGTACGCCATCGCCCGCTTGGCAGGGGCCTTTACATTCCTTAGCTTGTAAGGCGTAGCGATCAAGCGACACGTTGCACTCGGGGAGAGCACATAAATGGCCGATATCCGTCAGGTGACGCCTGATTTTGCGGTGGCGCCGCAGCTTTCCGAGGCAGATCTCGAGGCTGTGGCCAAGGCCGGCTTCAAGACGCTGATCGCGAATCGCCCGGATGGGGAAGGTGGCGTGGACCAGCCGCGCATGGGCGCCATTCGCGCCAAAGCCGAATCCCTGGGTCTGACTTTTGCCGCGCTGCCGTTTTCGGGCGCGCCGACGCCGGAAATCGTCGAGCGGATGGGGCATATCCTCAACGAGGCGCCGCAGCCGGTGCTGGCCTATTGCCGGACGGGAACGCGCTCGATCACGGCCTGGGCCCTCGTGCATGCCGGTCAGGGCGCGGGCGACGACATCATCGACGCTGCTGCAGGCGCGGGGTACGATCTTTCAAGCCTTCGCGAGCTGTTGTGAGGCAGCACAGCTGACACAGTCACGCCATAAAGCGGGTGTTGAAGCCGGGACGAAGCCTGAAGGCGGAACTATCCTTGATGCCGGCCCGGAAACGGGCCCAGAAGATGTACCCGCCGGCGTAATCGGCGAAACGGGAGCAGTGCTGATGTCAGGCCGGATGTGGATTGACGACTTCAAGCTCGATCAGGGCGTGATTCTGGTCAAGAAGACGGGCGCCCGGATCGTGCCGGACCTGGCGCTGCTGCACAGTGTGTTCACCTGGTTCTGTTTCTATTTCTTCGTCCAGAACTGGCGCACCTGGCGCCTGATTACAGGACACAAGCGCCCGACGATCGCCTTCTTTCCCGACAAGCCGCGGCCCTGGTATTTCATCTGGTCGGTGATGCACGTCTCCGGCGCCAAGCTGGTCGAGGACGCTTCTGCGGCCGACATCGTGATGCAGTTCGACGACTCCACCGAAACCGGGCACGGCGCGCCGAAGGTCAAGGCCGGCGCGCGGCCGATTAATTTCGGGTGCAACGACATTTCCAAGTCGCATGTTGCCGCAGCCTTCGGGAGGGCCAGCGGGTATTGTCTGGCCGTCGATCCGCTGACCTTCAGGGGCCGGATGGTCGAGAAGGCCGAAGCGAATGCCGCGCATGACGGCCGGGTGATCGAAGGCCCGCTCGGCGCCGCCCTACCGGGCAAGGCCTACCAGCGCCTGATCGACAACGAGATTGCCGGCGGCCTGGTCGAGGACCTGCGCTGCTGCCTCGTCGGTGGGACACCGATTGTCGTGTTCCGCAAGCGCCGTCCGCTGGAGCGGCGCTTTCTCAACGAAAATGTTGAAGTTTTGCTCGACGAGCCCCGGAATTGCTATTCTCCCGATGAAATACGCGTGATCGAGCGCTTTGCTGCAGAGATCGGTCTCGACTGGGGCGGGGTGGATGTCCTACGCGATCGCTCGACAGGACGAATCTACATCGTCGATGCGAACAAGACGGACATGGGTCCGCCGGTCGCTCTGAAACTCGGGAGCAAGCTGCGCGCGACGCGGCGCATGGCCCGGGCCTTCGCAGAGACGTTTGCACCGAAGAAACGTTGATCCGCCGCTCGTCCGATAACTGAAGGTTTCTGAGCGAATGGCCATTCCCTACGTCCGCGGCATTGAATTCGAGTATGGCCGCGTCGACCAGGTCTCGCCGCTGATCCGCCGCGTGATCGCCAACAACCCAGGCCCGTTCACCTATACGGGCACCGGCGTCTACATCGTCGGCAAAGGCGATGTTGCAGTGATCGATCCCGGTCCGGTGCTGCCCGATCATTTCGAAGCCCTGAAGGCCGCGCTTGCAGGTGAGCGCGTGACGCATGTGCTTGTCACCCACGGTCATTCCGATCACTCGCCGCTTGCTGCGCCGCTCGCGGAATGGGCGGGCTGCAAGACCTATTCGCTGTATCGCGGTATCCATACCGCCAAGGACGAACTGGGCAGCGAGGACGATCTGAGTTTCGTGCCGGACGTCGAGATCGGCGACGGTGTGGTCATCTCCGGTCCGGGCTGGACGATCGATGTAATCGAGACGCCGGGGCATACTGCCAACCACATCTGCTTCGGGCTGCGCGAAGAGAATGCATGTTTCTCTGGCGACCATATCATGGGATGGTCAACCACCGTGGTTGCGCCCCCGGACGGCAACATGGGCGACTATATGCGAAGCCTCGACAAGATTGCGGCGCGCGGGTTCGACATCCTCTGGCCGACGCATGGCAGCCCGGTGCGCGGCAAGGACTTCGTCGCCACCTTCATCGCCGAATATGCAAGCCATCGCAAAGCCCGCGAAGCCTCGATCCTGTCCGAGCTGCGCGGCGGCGAGACGTCGATCCCGGCGATGGTCGCGCGAATGTACAAGGATGTGGACCAGCGCCTGCACCCGGCCGCCGCGATGAGCGTGCTCGGTCACATGCTGGACCTGATCGAGCGCGGCATGGTGGTGACGCGCGACGGCGTGCCGACACCGCGCTCGCGGTTCGAGCTGGTGACGGCACGCGCCTGAGCGGCTTACTTTTCGCGGCGGACGCGGAAGGCGAGGCCGCCGTCGAGCTTCATCTTGTAGCTGCCAAGGGCGGCCTCATAAATCTCGGCGGATTCCGGCGACCTGGCGCGGACATTCTTGTCGTCGATCTGGACCCAGACCTGTCCGTTCGCGAGCTTGACCCGGAGGTCGGGAGACGAGCCTGAAACCGACTGGACCGCTTCGGTCACCCGCGACAGGTCCTCGTCCGCGTCAGCGCCGCGAAGCCCCCCGAAAGAGGGCAGGGACGGAATGGCAAACCCGAAGGATTCGCGTCTCACTTTCTCGACATCTGCGCGCGTCACCACCGTGACCTCGCCCGCCGCCTTCGCAGCCTCGAGCCGGCCGACGGCCTCGTCGTAGCAGGCGACCCGCTCCATCGGCGCCTCGATCGCCCTGCAGGCGACCACATTCTCCAGCGTGGCCTCCTGTGCGGCTGCCGAGCTGCAGGCAGCAACGGCAAAGACTATCGCGGCAATACGTTTTTCCGGCATGTCTCGTTTCCCATTCACGTTTATGCTGGCAAGGCTTTGCTTTTCGGCGCCCGTCTGGCAGCTACTCTGGCAAATCCGGCACGTGTCAGGAAGATTGTGGAGACATATCGCGATGAAAATTAAGCCCCTTTCCGTCGCCGCGCTTGGCGCGGTACTGGCCGTTTCGCTGGCCGCCTGCGGCGGTGGCGCGGTAAAGGAGCAGCCCGGCGATGTGCCGACCCTGCGGCGCGGCATCTCCGCCAAGGTCGACACGCTCGATCCGCACAAGTCGTCGGCGCAGTGGGAAAACATCGTTATCGGCGACATGATGATCGGCCTGACGACCGATGATGCCGCCGGCAAGCCGGTCCCCGGCATGGCGACGAGCTGGGATATCGACGCGACCGGCACGGTCTGGACCTTCAAGCTGGGCGATTACACCTGGTCGGACGGCGTGCCGGTGACGGCGAATGATTTCGTATTCGCCCTGCGCCGCATCCAGGATCCGGCGATCGCCTCGCAATACGCCTCGATGCTCTGGCTGATCAGGAATGCCGAAGAGGTGAACTCTGGCGCGCTGAAGCCGGAAGAGCTTGGCGTGCGGGCGATTGATGACAAGACGCTGGAGCTGACACTGGAATATCCCGCGCCCTACCTGCCAGGCCTGCTCAGCCATTACACGACCTTCCCGGTGCCGCAGCATGCGGTCGAACAGTTTGGCGACGCATGGATCCAGCCTGAGAACATTGTCGTCAACGGGCCCTACAAGCTCGTCTACTGGCGCACCGGCGACCAGCTGGTGGCTGAGAAGAACCCGACCGGCTTCGGCGCTGCCGAGGCCTGCTTCGACCGCGTCGCCTATTTCGAGATCGAGAACGAATCGGCCTACGAGAACAAGATTGCCGCCGGCGAACTCGATGTGAACAACGTCTTTTCGGGCCCGCGCAAAGCCGAGCTGGAGGCGAAATTCCCCGGCTGGCCGCGCACCTACCCCGGCCTGCTGACGACCTACTGGTCCTTCAACCAGACCAGGCCGCCCTTTAATGACGTGCGCGTGCGCAAGGCGCTCGCGCTGTCACTCGACCGCGAGTTCATGGTGCGCAACGTGCTGACGCCCGGCTTCCAGCCGGCCTATGCCTTCGTGCCGCCGGGCATCTCGAACTATGACGTGGAGCGCCCGCAGGTCAGCTGGAAGGACATGCCCCGCGCTGACCGTCTGGTGGAAGCAAGGCGCCTGCTGGAGGAAGCTGGCTACGGCCCGTCGAATCCGCTGAAGTTCGAGTTCATCCACCGCTCGACCGGCGACAATCCGAAGGTCGCGCCGGTCGCCCAGCAGAACTGGTCGGAGATTGCCGACTGGGTCCAGCCGGTGATCATCAAACAGGACACCAAGGTGCTGTACGGCCGCCTTCGTCAGACCGATTTCGAGGTCTCCGACGGCGCCTGGCTCGCGGATTTCGATGACCCCATCAACTATCTCTACCTGCTGCAATCGACGACCGGCCAGCAGAACTACGGCAAATATGCCAACCCCGAGTATGACGCGCTACTGACCCAGTCCAACCGGGAGCTGGACCTGTCCAGGCGTGCGGAGATCTTCGCGCAGGCCGAGGCGCTGATGCTTGACGAGTATCCGATCACGCCGATGTGGGTACAGGTTACGCAGAACCTGGTCGATCCGACGCTGACGGGCTGGGTGGACAATGCCAAGGACAACCACCGCTCCCGCTTCCTCTGCCGTGAAGGCATGAACCCCCAGTAAGCCCGGGCTCCCGCGCGCGCCCGTTGAGGACGTCATCCGAGGTGAGGCGGGGAGCCGTCAGGCACCAGTTTCGGCCAGGCCGGGGCAGGCCTCCGGCGGCAAATCCCGTAATGCCGGTCTATGGACCAGCGGCCTTCCAGCTGTAGTGCTGCGGGCGGGTCCGGTTTTGCCGGATTTTGCATCTCGCGTAGAATTTCTGCACCTCGGTGACGCAAGTGAGGCGGGCGTGCCACACTCAGGCGTTTTCGTGACAAATTTCGTACAGCGGTGATTGACTTGGGGTGCGTAGCCTCCCTTAACTGGCTCCAATTGTCCGCTTCGAGGGGCGCGTGGGCGTCCTTTGTGTTGCGGGAAAGCTAATGGGAGAGGCCATATTTATGAGTGAAGTGAACCTGAAGACGCGTCTGCTGATGTCGTCCGTGATCGCAGGCGCGATGTTTGTCGCAACCGCAGTCGCACCTGCTGTCGCGCAGGAAGAGGAAGAAGTCGCCACAACCGCGCCGGCGGCAGAAGACGCCGAATCCCGTCAGGAGCGTGTGACGGTTACCGGCTCGCGTATTCAACAACTGAACCTGACGACCACGAGCCCGGTCTCATCCGTAACTTCGGAAGATATCAAGCTTCAGGGCGTCACCCGCGTTGAAGACCTCGTCGTCCAACTGCCGCAGGCATTTGCGGCCCAGAACTCGACCGTCTCAAACGGCGCTTCGGGCACCGCGACGGTTGCGCTTCGCAATCTCGGCTCGACCCGCACGCTGGTTCTCATAGACGGCAAGCGGATGCCTTATGGCTCACCGAACGACCCGGCCGCTGACCTTAACCTCATTCCTGGCCAACTCATTGAGCGCGTTGACGTTCTGACCGGCGGCGCGTCGGCTGTTTATGGTTCGGACGCCATATCCGGGGTCGTCAACTTTATCATGAAGAAAGACTTCGAAGGCGTTCAGGTGGATGCCCAGTACGGCTTCTTCACCCATGAGAATGACTACGACACCAATGGTCGCCTGCGCGACGTTGTTGCAGAGCGTTCCCAGAGCAATCCGGCGCAGTTCCGTCTGCCCGATGACAACGTGACCCTAGGTTATTCGAAAGAAATCACGGCGATGATCGGCGTTGGTACGGAAGATGGCCGCGGCCATCTCTCGGGCTATGTCGGTTACCGGAACAATGACGCGGTCCTGCAGAAGGATTATGACTATTCTGCCTGCGCCAACGGCATTGAATCGGCGACTGCGGCTGCGGCGGCTGGCAGGTCTCTGCGTGACTTCACCTGCGGTGGCTCGTCAACGTCTTTCCCTGGCCGCTTCACGGATTTTGCGACGTTCAACTATACGATCAACACCGCTGACGGAAATTTTCGTAACTTCAACGGGGGGACGGACCTCTACAATTTCGGACCGCTGAACTTCTATCAGCGTCCGGATGAGCGGTACACGGCCGGCTTCTTTGCGGACTATGACATCAATCCCTATGTCAACGCCTATGCCAATTTCATGTTCATGGACTATCAGTCCAATTCGCAGATTGCGCCGACGGGCAATTTCTTTGCCACCAGCACGCTGAACTGTGACAACCCGCTGCTGGTCGGCACGCAGGCGACCCAGATCGGCTGTTCTCCCGCCGATATCGCCAGCGGATCGGTAATCGGCATGTATGTCGCGCGCCGCAACGTCGAGGGAGGCGGTCGCCAGGATAATCTCGGCTACCAGACCTATCGCGGCATTGTCGGGGTCAGCGGCCCGCTCATGGGCGCGCCGGCCTTCGAGTATGACATCTCTGCCCAGTTCGCTCAGGTCACCCTGGCCCGCTCATACGGGAATGAGTTTTCGATTACCCGCCTGAACCGCGCACTCGATGTCGTCACCGACCCGACTTCGGGCTCGCCGGTCTGCCGCAGCGCGCTGAGCGGGACTGACACGTCCTGTGTGCCGTGGAACATCTTCTCGATTGACGGCGTGACACCTGAAGCGCTTGATTACCTTCAGGTCCCGCTCCTGCAGAACGGAACCACGGAGCAGTCCGTCGTTATTGCCTCGCTCACAGGGGACCTGACCGATTATGGGGTTCAGCTGCCGACGGCCGATAGCGGGCTGAAAGTCGCTGTCGGCGCCGAGTATCGCCGGGATGCAATTTCACAGACGGTTGATGTTGGCTTCTCGACAGGTGATGGTGCCGGCCAGGGCGGTCCTACGCTTCCACTGTCGGGTGAGATCGACACGTATGACCTGTTCGGTGAATTCCAGATGCCGCTGGTGGAGGGACGGCCCGGGATCGAACTTCTCCAAATCGACGGCGCTTTCCGCTATTCCGATTATTCCACCGGCATCTCTTCAGAGGCATGGAAGCTCGGCGGTGAGTATGCCCCGACATCGGACGTCCGCTTGCGCGGCAGCTTCCAGAAGGCTGTCCGGGCGCCGAATGTTATCGAGCTGTTCACCTCACAGGGGTTCAACCTTTTCGATATCGACTATGACCTCTGCGACCTGTCGGTTTCTGATTCCAACAATGCGGCCCGCTCTGCAGCCTGTATCGGTACTAATCCGTGGCAGGTCACCTCAGGTCAGGCAAACAGCGGGACCCTCGACTCGCCGGCCGGGCAGTACAACTTCCTCGGTGGCGGTAACCCGGATCTCCAGCCTGAAGAAGCTGAAACCTTCACGCTTGGCTTCGTGGCCACCCCGTCCATTCTGCCGGGCCTCAGCCTGTCGGTCGACTATTATGATATCGACATCGCAGAGGCTGTGTCTTCGGTGGGCGCCTCGATCACGATGCAGCTCTGCTACCTGGAAGGCGAGATTGATGCCTGCCGTCGGATCAACCGGAATGCCAACGGGCAGCTCTGGGTCGGTGAAGGTTTTGTTCAGGACCTGAGCAACAATATCGGGGGCATCTCGACCTCGGGCTTCGATATTGCTGCTGCCTATGGTTTTGACATCGGCTCGCTTGGCGGGCTGAACCTGACCTATAACGGTACCTATCTCGACAGCTTCACGGTTGACCCGATCGGTGTGGCCGAGTTCGAGTATGAATGTGTCGGCAAGTATGGAAACGATTGCGGAACCCCGACCCCGGAATACCGTCACCGCGCCCGTCTGGGCTGGGATACTCCGTATGAAGGTCTGGGCCTGAACCTGACATGGCGTCATATCGGTGAAGTTGCGCTCGATACGGGTGCGACTGACCGGGTCGACTCTGTCCTGGATTCCCAGAACTATTTCGACCTTTCGGGCACCTGGGCTGTCAAAGACTGGGCAGCGTTCCGCTTCGGTGTGAACAACGTCCTGGATGATGATCCGCCGCTGTCAGCTTCGGTTGGCACCTCGGGTAACGGAAACACCTATCCGCAGACCTATGACGCGCTCGGACGTTACGTCTTCGTCGGTCTGACCCTCGACTTCTGATCCCTTGGGAGCAGGCAGATATGAGAACGGCGGTCCTGCGGGGCCGCCGTTTTTTTTCGGGGACTGGCCGGCCGCTTCGGCGAGGGGCTCTGGCGCAGCCTCGTCAGGCCGCGCGCCAGCGTGCGTAGAGGGCCGTCGGCAGAAGGCGTCCGGAGCCTGACTGGGGAAGGGCCATTTCGCCCTGTTCAACCACCCCGCCAAAAGGCTCCAGACGGTCTGCAAGTGTCTGGGCGAGGGCAAGGTAGGACAGGCGCACCGCATAGGCGGTGGCGATCACGAAAAGCGGCCTTTCGGAGAGCAGGCCCTGCACGCCGTCGAGCAGGGCGGGCAGGTCTTCCTCGAAGCGCCAGGTCTCGCCTGTGGTGCCGCGCCCGAACTTCGGGGGGTCCAGGACAACGGCGTCATATTTCGAACCGCGGCGCTGCTCACGGGCAACGAACTTCATGGCGTCGTCGGCGATCCAGCGGATGGCCTGGCCGCCCAGGCCGGAGAGCACCTGGTTGTCCTTGCCGTATCCGTTGGATTTCGGGCTTGCGTCGAGGTGGACGACTTCGGCGCCGGCGGCGGCGCAGGCGAGCGACATCATGCCGGTATAGCCGAACAGGTTCAGCACTTTCACTGGGCGTCCAGCGGCGCGGATCTGGCCTTGCGCAAATTTCCAGTGGACGGAGTGTTCCTGGAAGAGGCCCATATGGCGGAAGGCAGTGCGGCGCGCGGTGAAGGTCAGCCCGTTCCAGCGCATCGGCCAAGCGTCCACGGCGCGCGGCGAGAGGATTTCCCACTGGCCGGCGCCCTCTTCGTCCGGGCCCCTGGCGGCGAAACGGGCATCGGCTTTCCAGCTCTGGACCGGCCTCGCCGGGTTCCAGAAAGCCTGCGGGTCCGGCCGGATGACGGTCTGGCTACCGAAGCGTTCGAGCTTCTGCAGGTGGCCGCTGTCGAGCAGAGCATAGTCCTCCCAGTCATCGGCGACGAGCAGGCGGGTTTCGGTCTGCATCACGCATATCCCCGCTGGCGCCAGGCTTCGTAGATCATGATCGCGGTGGCCTGCGCGAGGTTGAGGCTGTCGGCGCCGCCGCGCATCGGGATGAGGGAGAGGTGGTCGCAGGCGGCTTCAATGTCTGCCGGAAGGCCTGCCTGCTCGTTGCCCATCAGGATGACTGACGGGTTGGCGAAGGCCGCTGCGTCATGGCGCAGCGTACCGTTGACGCTGGCGGCGGTGAGGGCGAGGCCCTGTTTCTGGCGCCAGGTCTCGAAGGCGGCGAAGCTCGCGTTCGCAAAGGGCATGTCGAACAGCGAGCCCATGGAGGCGCGCACCGCTTCGAAGCTGTAAGGGTCGCAGCAGGTGCCGATCAGGATGACGCCGCTGGCACCGGCGCAGTCGGCGGTGCGCAGGATGGTGCCGAGATTGCCGGGATCGCGCACCTCGTAAAGTGCCACATAAAGAGGCGCGCCGGGCTTCGGGGCGGGCAGTGCCTCCGGCGCGAGACGGCGCTGGCGGAAGGCGGCGACAACGCTCTGGGCATTGTCCTTCTGGGTGATCTTCGACATCAGCCGCTCCGGCGCGAGCACGACGCGGGCGCCGGACTTCGCGGCCTCGCGGGCGAGGGCGGTGATTTGCGGCCGGTCGGCCATGTCTGCAGCAATCACGACAGTCTCGGCCTGCCAGCCGCGCGCGAGGCCCTCGCCAACGATGCGGGCGCCCTCGGCGAGGAACAGGCCCGTGGCGGCGCGTTCCTTCTTGCGCTCGAGGCTCTTGAGGGATTTGATCAGCGGGTTGGACGGGCTGGTCAGGGTTTCGGGCAGTGGGTTCATGGGTCGGGGAGCCTGCGGGGTCAGTCTTGCGGTTCATTAATGGATAGGGCATCCCTCGGAGAAGGGACAATGATTACAGGAGGTCAGCGACGTCGTGCGCCTGCTTGACTACCTGTCGGGTCTTGTTTCGCTCCTTGCCCTGCCCTTTATCGCGTGGTGGAGCGTGAACCAATCCCCCCAGAGTGCCGCAAGGCTGGAAGCCCGGCTTGAGGCGAAGGCACACCAGGCGCTGCAGCTGGCCGGGATAGACTGGGCGAGCGTCGACATGGACGGGCAGACGGCGATCCTGACCGGCGGGGCGCCTTCGGATGACGCAGCCGGAGAGGCGGCCCAGATCGTGCTGCGCAGCAGCGGACAGGGCGGCTTGCTGTTCGGCGGGATTTCACAGGTGGAAAACCATGCCCACACGGCTGAGCCCGTGCGCCCGTATATCTGGACCGCGGAGAAGACGGCGGACGGGCAGCTGGTGCTGTCGGGTCACGTGCCGTCGAAAGCCGTACGCGCCGCCCTGATGCTGGAGGCCGGCGCGGTGTCCAGGGGCCCGGCCGAAGACCGGATGATATTGGCGGCGGGCGCGCCAGAGGGCAACTGGCAGGGCATCGCGGCGCTGGCGATCCGCCAGCTCGCCGAACTGGATGCCGGCAGCGCGGCGCTTGAAGATTCGGTGCTGACGGTGCGCGGCCAGTCGATGGATGACGGCTTGCGGGCGCGGGTGATGGGCGCGACGGGCGCTGTGGCGGCGCCGTTCCGGGGCGTCGCGCTCATCCGGGGTGTGCCGCTCTGGTCAGCGAGCCTCGCGGGCGGGGAAATCGTCCTGTCGGGCGCCGTGCCGGGCGATGCGGACCGGCGGGCCTTGCTGACGATTGTCCGGCGCGCCTTCGACGGCCGCGTGCGCGACGAGATGATTGTTGCAGACGCCGCGGCAGACGGCTGGATGGACGGCGCGAAAGCAGGGCTCACGCATTTCGCAGCGTTTGCCTCCGGCAATATGGCGTTCGACCCGGCAATCAACGGTTTCACCTTTGAAGGCAAGGCGCCCGCCAGCACGCTGCAATTCCTGAATGACGACATGCTTCGCGCGGCGGGGCCGTGGCGGTTCGTGATTGCGGCCGAGGCGCAGGTCGCGGACGCGGAGATCGCGGCGGCTGGTCCGGCCGGAACCGCAACTTGCGCCGAGGACATGAACCGGATGCTGGAAAGCGCGAGCGTCGGGTTCGTGGCGGGCAGCGCCGAATTCCGTCGGCAGGATGCCAAGGCGCTGGACGAGCTGGCCGCGATTGCCCGGCTTTGTAGTGAGGGCGCGGCGCTGGAGCTGGAGGTCAGCGGGGACGCGCTGACTGAGGCGCGCGCGGCGGCCGTGGCGGATTATCTCGAGCGGTCGGGGGCGGCGCGGCCGCGCCTTGCTGCAATCAGCTATGGCCCGGCTGCGGGGGGCCGGGTTATGGACACAGGCGCGGCCGCAGGTTCAGTTCGGCCACTCGAATTCAAGGTACGGGAGCAGAGCGGACAATGACCTGGCTGGTGACGCATATGTGGATCGCTCTGGTGGCCACGAGCGCCTTGACGCTGCTGCTCGGCTGGTCGGTGCGCGGCATGATGCTGTCCGGCAAGATGCGCCAGGCGATTGTCGAGCGCGACATGGTCAAGGTCGAGCTCGGCAGCGCGCGCGAAGAAGTCGAGAAGCTGTTCACCCAGATCCGGAAGCTCTCGAATGGCGACGCCCCGGCGGGGTCGGCGCAGGATCCCATTCTCGTCCGCAAGGTCGAATCGCTCACCGCTGAGCTCGCCCGCAAGTCGGCCGAAATCGAGGCGTTGAAGACGGTGGTAGTCGCTGAGCCGCCCGAAGCGGGGCAGGTGGACGAGACGCTGGTCTGGCGCAATCGCCATCTTGAAAGCCGCGTCGCGCATCTCGAAGCCGAACGCGCGAAGGCTGCGGCCGCGCAGGTTGCCGCGCCCGTTGCCGCGCCCGTGCCCGCAGCGGCCCTCGACGCAGCGCCGCCGGCTGATACGGCGAAGCTGGACTGGGAAGTAAAGTACCTTCGCACCCGCGTCGAAGCCTTGCAGACGGAACTGGCGGCTGTGCCAGCACCGGCGCCGGTTGCCGAAGCCGCGCCCGTCGTTGCGGAGCCGGTGTCAGAGACGGCTGCGCCGGTGGAAGAAGAAATCGCGCGCCTGCGCTGGCGTGTGCGGTTCCTCGAAGGGCGCCTCGCCTACTTCGAAGGCAACGGCGAAAGCGAAGCGGCGCCATCGGCCTCCTTGGAATCCGCGCCCGCCAAACCGAAGCGTGTATCTGAAGCGATCCTTGGCGAGCTTGAAGCCGCCGATGAGCGCGCCGAAGCGGAAGCCGCGCAACAGGTGGCGCGCGTGCGGCCGATGCCGATGGACAAGCCGGTGGACGGAAAGCCGGATGACCTGACGCAGATCGGCGGGATCGGCCCGAAGATACAGGACGTGCTGAATTCGCTCGGCATTTTCCATTTCGACCAGATCGCCGACTGGACGTCCGAGAATATTGCCTGGGTCGATGAGTATCTCAGCTTTGCGGGCCGCATAACGCGCGAAGGATGGGTCGAGCAGGCCGCCGTGCTGGTGGGCGAAGCGGCAGAGGCCTGACACGAAAGAGCATTCAGGACGGGTTCACGGGCCGGTTCCTAAGCTGAATGTGAACGCTCCGTCTGTTTGCAAACAGACCGACGGAGAGTAGGTTCAGGCAGAACCCGGTCACAGGAGATGGACCAGATGACGCATCAATTCGAGTTGGGTGAAAAGTTCGACAGCGCGCTGCTCGCCGATGCGCCACGTGTGCGCTTGTCCCGCCGCGGCATGATCATGGGCCTTGCCTCGGGAAGCGTCTTTCCCTTCATTTCAGGTTGCGCAACGAATCTGGCGACCGGCGAAAGCCAGTTCCTGCTGGTTGATGATGCGACCATAGCAAACATGTCGGCGACGGCCTGGACCGACATGAAGGCGCAGACGCCGCAGACCTCCAACTCCAAGCTCAAGGGCCGGGTGCTGAACATCTGGGACCGCACGATCCAGGGCGCGGTGAAGCAGGGCCATGTGAACCCGAACGCGCAATGGGATGTTGCGGTATTCGACACCGATGACGTCAACGCCTTCGTGATGCCGGGCAACCGGGTCGGGGTGTACCGCGGCATCACCGAGTTGACCGAAAACGATGACCAGATCTCGTCCGTGCTCGGACATGAGACTGGCCATGTCGTCGGCAAACATGCAGAGGAGCGCTATTCGGTGGGCGTGGCTGCGCAGATTGGCCTGATGGCCGGGCAGATTGCGGTCGCGTCGTCCGAGGAGCTGTCAAAATACGGTTCGGCGATCGGCGCGCTTGGCGGCGCGGCCGTGCAGTTTGGCGTGATCCTGCCCTATAGCCGCAAGCACGAGCTGCAGGCCGATAAGCTCGGCGTCGATTACATGCATAATGCCGGGTATGACGTGAAACAATCGGTGCGCCTGTGGCAGCTGATGGGCGCCCAGTCGCAAGGACAACGTCCGCCGGAATTCATGTCCACCCACCCGGACCCCGACCGCCGCGCCGCGGAACTGCGTAACTATATCAACGCGCGCGGCTATGCACTGATGTAGCGCTTTCTCCTGATGAAGACCGAGCCCGGATGGCCCTGCCGTCCGGGCTTTTTCATGGGCGCGCTTGACCGGGGAGGGCCATTGGGCCATACGCGCGGCTTCCGCGGGAGGCTGCCAGCCGCACCGCGGAGCCTCGATTTCAACCGGGCGGATCGAAAGACCACCGCCCCACCGCCAAAGTTGTGAGGACAAAATGGCTAAGAAACTCCTGGGGCAGATCAAGCTCCAGATCCCGGCCGGCAAGGCCAACCCGTCGCCGCCAGTGGGCCCCGCCCTTGGTCAGCGCGGCATCAACATCATGGAATTCTGCAAGGCCTTCAACGCCCGTACGCAAGGTATGGAAGAAGGCATCCCTACCCCGGTTGTGATCCAGTATTACCAGGACAAGTCGTTCACCTTCGTCACCAAGACCCCGCCGGCGACGGTTCTGCTGAAGAAGGCCGCCGGCCTGAAACTCGGCAAGAAACCGGCTTCGGGCGCCAAGAAGCCTGGCTATGACACCGTCGGCAAGGTCACGATGGACCAGGTCCGCGAGATCGCGAAGGTCAAGATGAACGACCTGAACGCCAACGATCTCGACGCTGCCACCAAGATCATCGCCGGCTCTGCCCGCGCGATGGGTCTCCGGGTTGAGGAGTAATCACCATGGCCAAAGGTAAACGTACGCGCGCCATCGAGCAGACAATCGACATCACCAAGACGTATTCGATCGCCGATGCCGTGAAACTCGTGAAGTCGAACGCGAAAGCGAAGTTCGACGAAACCATCGAGATTGCGGTCAATCTCGGTGTTGACCCGAAATATGCTGACCAGCAGGTCCGCTCGGTGGTCAACCTGCCGGCTGGCACGGGCAAGACGATCCGCGTTGCTGTGTTCGCGAAAGACAAGAAAGCCGACGAAGCCAGGGCTGCCGGCGCCGATATCGTCGGCGCTGAAGACCTATTCGAGAAGGTCAATGGCGGCTTCATGGACTTCGACCGCGTCATCGCGACCCCGGACATGATGGGTCTCGTCGGCCGTCTCGGTAAGGTGCTCGGCCCGCGTGGCCTGATGCCGAACCCGAAAGTTGGCACGGTCACCCCGAACATCGCCCAGGCCGTCAAGGACGCCAAGGGCGGCGCCGTCGAGTTCAAGGTCGAAAAGGCCGGTATCGTGCATGCCGGCGTCGGCAAGGCCTCCTTCTCCGATGCCGACATCGAGAAGAACGTCACGGCCTTCCTCGGCGCGCTCGTCCGGGCCCGCCCGTCGGGCGCCAAAGGCACGTTCGTGCGCAAGGTCACCCTGTCGTCCACCATGGGCGGCG
>CALGEF010000380.1 GCA_937881755.1 uncultured Acidobacteriota bacterium | reverse complement strand
TTGTTTTACTGCGAAAGATAGAATTCACAGTCAAGCGTGAGTTTCATGGCCCGGACGACCCAAGTCAACAGTGACTAGCTGTTCACTGGACCCGGCATTTTGCGCATTTCTGGGGCCATTCGGGCCATTCACAGAAGTATTTTAGCTCGCTGAACTTATGCTTGGGTAATCAAATATTAACCAGGAACCGCATTCGCGGAAGAGGTTAAAGTCCCTGCAGGCCGGGAACCTGAAGATGCAAAACCTGAGGCTCATACACTACGGATTCTGTTGCACGCAGGACCGAGTGCCCCCATATATCGTCCAAACGGCGCCCGGTGGGCGTCCGTGCTCATGGAAAGGGTTCAACAACCGATGAATGACTTTAACCGGACTTTCGGAGGGATCGATGCAGGGTCTGCCGACACCTCCGTCAACGTAGGCCTGCGCACCTTCATGCTGGGGGTCTACCAGAAGCTAGCCCTCGGTATTGCGCTGGCAGGCGGCCTCGCCTTCCTCGTCGGCTCCAACATGGTGCCGGCGCTGACACAACTCGTGCTGTTTTCGCCGCTGCGCCTCGTTATCCAGTTTGCACCGATCGTGCTGATCCTCGGCTCGGCTTTCCTGATGAAGCGCCCGTCGCCGCTGGCCACCGGCATCGTCTACTGGACCATCGTGTCCCTGCTGGGCCTCAGCCTGTCGATCTGGGTCTACCTGTCGCTGGCCGGAACCGGCGCTGAAACGCGCGCGGGCCGCGGGATCTCACCGACCCTCTTCACGATGGCGAAAGCCTTCCTGCTGACCTCCTCGGCGTTCGGCGCGCTCAGCCTGTTCGGCTACATGACCAAGACGAACCTCAAGCCAGTCGGCGTGTTCGCCGTGTTTGCGCTGTGGGGTATCGTGGGCGTCAGCCTGCTCAGCCTGCTGTTCCCGCCCTCGGGCTTCCTGGAAGTCGCGATCATGGTCGGCGTGCTGGCTGTATCGGGCATCCTGATTGCCTTCGACACGCAGAACCTGAAGGAAGGCTACTTCCAGAACGAAGGCGACACCCGCTCGCTCGCGGTGATGACGAACTTCGGCGCGCTTGGCTTCTTCATCTCATTCTACAACATCTTCACGATCCTGATGTCGATGTTGTCCAGCAACGACTGACGGACGGCCAATAACATAACAGACTGCGCGCCCCGTGAGCCCTGCTCACGGGGCGTTTGCTTTTGGGCCGCATTGCACGCGGGCGCGGCCTCGGGTAGGGCTCCCGCGACATCGTTCCCAGGCCCATTCCGAGGAGACCCCACATGGCCCGCAACAGAATTGCCCTTATTGGTTCCGGCATGATCGGCGGCACGCTCGCCCATGTGTGCGCGCGTGAAGAACTCGGAGACGTGATCCTGTTCGACATCGCGGAAGGCCTGCCGCAGGGCAAGGGCCTCGATATCGCGGAATCGACCCCTGTTTATGGCGCCTCGGTCGGCCTGAAAGGGGTCAATGACTATGCCGGGATCGCCGGTGCCGATGTCTGCATCGTGACCGCCGGTGTGCCGCGCAAGCCGGGGATGAGCCGCGACGACCTCCTCGGCATCAACCTCAAGGTCATGAAGGCCGTGGGCGAAGGCATTAAGGCGCATGCGCCCGGCGCGTTCGTGATCTGCATCACCAACCCGCTCGACGCGATGGTCTGGGCGCTGCGAGAATTCTCCGGCCTGCCGCACTCGAAAGTGGTCGGCATGGCGGGCGTGCTGGATTCGTCGCGCTTTGCCTACTTCCTGTCCGAGAAGACCGGCGTGTCGGTGGCTGACATCCATGCCTGGACGCTGGCAGGCCACGGCGACGACATGGTGCCGATGGTGCGCCACTCGACCGTAGGCGGGCTGCCGCTGCCGGAACTGGTGAAGCAGGGCTGGATGACGCAGGCCGAGCTCGACGCGATCGTAGAGCGCACGCGCAAAGGCGGCGGCGAGATCGTCAACCTGCTGAAGACCGGCTCGGCCTATTACGCTCCGGCCGAGAGCGCCATCGCGATGGCAAAATCCTACATCTCCGACCAGAAACGCGTCCTGCCGGTCGCCGCCTACTGCCGCGGCGAGTTCGGCGTTAAGGACATGTATGTCGGCGTGCCGACACTGATCGGGGCCGGCGGCGCCGAGCGGATCGTCGAGTTCGACCTGAACGCTGACGAGAAGGCGATGTTCGAGAAATCGGTCGCATCCGTGCAGGGCCTCATCGAGGCCTGCAAGGCGATCGATCCTTCCCTCGCCTAGGCTTTGCAGATTGACGGGGCGGCGCGGCGCGCAGACTTTCCGGTCACCCCATGACAGGAGGAATGCATGCGGTTGATCTGTTCTGGCGCCGGCCTTCTCGCGCTCGCCTTCGCCGCGGCTTGCGGGGGCGGCCCGGCCCCGGAGACGGCCGGGCAGGCCCCGGCCATTACGGCGCCAGCAGATGCGGCAGAGGCGCCGCTTCAGCTGAGCCCGGTTTGCCAGAACCTCGAACGCCTTGTCGCCGCGCGCGGCGATTCGCCCGCGTTCGCGAGCTTGCCGGATGATTTCGCGTTCAGGGACGGCGTTGCTTGCGCCGCAGCCGATCAGACGATCAAGGCCGGTGCGGACCAGACACCCATAACGCTTTCCGGTTATACCTGCGTATTCAGGAATGAGCCGGGCGGTGCCGAAGATGCGGCCTGGCCCGTTTGGCAGGCTGTCCTGGCAAATGCGTCCGAATGCGGCGCCAACCGCTGGACCATGATGACGGACACGGACACCTCAGGCAGCGCCCGGACAAGGCGTGTCCTGCTTTACCGGGAGGCAGACGCGCCGCAGCTTCTGTTGCAGGAGGGGCCAGTCGAGCCGGTGCGGTTCGAGTGGTCGCAGGATGGCGGTCAGACCATCCTCCTGTTCGTGGCAGCGCCTTGAAAGACATCGTCATCGAGACGCCGCGCCTGATCCTGCGTCCTCCGTCGGCGGAGGATTTTAGCGGATTCTGCGAGTTGATGGCGGATGAAGTATCGGCCCGGTTCATTGGCGGCGTGCAGCCCCCCGAAGTCGTGTGGCGGACCCTGTGCATGATGTCGGGGGCGTGGACCATCAAGGGCTTTTCGATGTTTTCGGTCTTGGAGAAGCAGACGGGGCGCTGGGTCGGCCGGCTCGGACCCTGGCAGCCAGAAGGCTGGCCGGGCACGGAAATCGCCTGGAGCCTGCTGACCTCGGCGCAGGGCAGGGGATACGCCGTCGAAGGCGCATCTGCCGCGATGGATTACGCCGTGGATATTCTGGGGTGGACTGAGATCATCCACACCATCGACGAGAATAATACGACGTCGATCAAGGTGGCGGAGCGGCTGGGGTCAGCCTGCCTGCGCAAGGCGACTGCTCCGCCGCCCTTCAAGGACAAGATCTGGGACGTGTACGGCCAAACGGCAGACGCCTGGCGCGCCCGCCGCGCCAGCCGGTAGACCGTTGGTGGCGTCAGGCAACCCGCCGGGGCCGGCGCCGCAGGACAGAGGTGAACGCGTGCGTCTCGCGCTCTGCGCGGCGCTGCAGGCGCTGAAGCTGGCGCGCCGCGAAGCGGCAGGAGCCGCGCAGGATCCCGCGCGGCTCCGGTGGGCGGCGCTCGGGATCGTCAGTGCACTGCAGGGCGCGCTGGTGGCGGCGCTTTCAGGATACGAGACGGCGACGATTGACGCCGTGCAGAACCCCTCACAGCCCGAGCGGATTGCACCCGTGGCTTTCCTGCTGCGGCGCGCGCGTTCAGCCGAGTTCCTGAACGCGCCCGAGCGGGTGGAACTCTCCGGCAGCCGCCAGCGCGCGCTGGAGCGGGTGATCGATGTGCGCAATGCCGCGGTGCATGCCCTGTCGGTGGAGATACCGGAAACGCTTGCGCGTGACATGCGCGTGGCCACCGCGTTGATTGAACATCTGGTGGTGCAGGCGCCGGCGTTTGATCCTGCGCCGGTGCGTGTCGTCTCGGCGTTGATCGCCGATGAGCTCAAGGCGCTGGAGGCCGCGCTGCGGGAAATGCCCGCCGATTAACGTCAAAGTGACGCCTGTCGGGCAAGGCTTCGCTGATGCGCCGCGCCTCAACCCTGCTCGCCTGCCTTCTGATTGTGCCGCTGATCGCCGCGGCGCCGGACACGTTCACGCGCGCTGATCTCGAAGCGCTGGAAGCCGAACGCCGCGCGGCGGTTGCCGAACTGGCGGCGCTGGAGTCGCAGGGCGAGACGGCGGTGGTGGATCTGCGCGTGCTGGACGAGACGCTGCTGTCGACCGCGATGGAGGCGCGCCGCCGGGAAGAGCAGGCGAGCCGCGCCGAGATCGCGCTGGTCACCTTGAGCGCGCGCCGCGAGGCGGCGCGGCGCGAACTGCTGACCAGCGAGACAGCGCTGGAGGACCTGCTGGCGGCGCTCGCCGCCGCCAATCGGCGCAAGCCGCCGGCGCTGGTCGTCAGCCCCGGAAATTCGAGCGTGGCCATCCGCCGGGCGATCCTGATGCAGGCGGCCTATCCCAAACTGTCGGACCGGGCGGGCGCCATCTCGAAGGAGATCGCCGAGCTCAACACGCTGGAGGCCAGCATCAACGCGCAACAGGCGCGCCTCGGGGCGGCCGAAGCGACGATTGCCCTCAAGAAGGAAGAGATCGAACGGCTCGCCGCCAGCAAGCGGGCTGCGTTCGAGGGCATTTCCGGAAGCCTCGACGGGCTGCGCGACCGGGCAGACCGTCTCGGCAAGCAAGCGGGCACCTTGCGCGAACTGCTCGCAGCGCTCGAACTGAATGCGCCGGACGCGCCGCGCGCGAAGCCGGGCAACCGGCCGCAGCTGGCGGCGCTGCGCACGTCCAGGCCCGGCGCCTCGAAACCGGCCGCGATTGCCGGGCCCGCGAAGAATACGGCCGCGCCGCTCGGCAAGTCCGCGCTTGGCGGCCTTCAGCAGCCGGCGGCAGGCACCTTGCTGCATGGGTTCGGTAAGACGCTCGCGAGCGGATCGAAGACCGAGTATGTCGTGTTTGCAACCCGCGCCGAGGCCCAGGTGGCGGCGCCGGTGGGCGGCGTGGTGGAGTTTGCCCGCCCGTTCCGGACGTACGGGATGATGCTGATTGTCCGCACAAGTGACGGATATAATGTTATTCTTTCAGGCATGAGCCGTATTTACGTTTCCGAAGGCCAGTCTGTCACCGCCGGTGAACCCGTCGGCCGCATGCCGGACCGGGACGATCCTGCACCGGAACTGACTGTGGAATTAAGGCTTGGCGACAAGGTGCTTGATCCGGCAGAGTGGATGTCTCGCGGCAACTAGAGGGTCGCTGAAATGATGATGGAGTGGAACATGCGTTCATTGCTGACCGGAACGGCCCTTGGCGGGGTTCTGGGGGCCGCTGCCGTCGGCTTTGCGGCGATGGCCTGGCCCCAGGAAGAGGCTGGCAAGCCCGAAGATCCGCGCACGGCCACCTATCAGCAAATCGAACTGTTCGCGGAAATCTTCGCCCGCGCCCAGCGCGACTATGTGGTGCCGATTGACGAGCAGGAGGCAATGTCCGCCGCCATCAACGGCATGCTGACCTCGCTGGACCCGCACTCCGGCTATCTCGACCCCGAGGATTTCCAGTCCCTTCAGGTGCAGACGTCCGGCGAGTACGGCGGGCTCGGTATCGAAGTGACGATGGAAGACGGCTTCGTCAAAGTCATCTCGCCGATGGACGGAACGCCGGCTGCCAGAGCCGGCATCATGCCCGGAGATTACATCACCGCCATCAATGGCAAGCCGATCATCGCCCTGACGCTGAACGACGCCGTGAAAGAAATGCGCGGTGAGCGCGGCACAGAACTCGAGATCACCATCCTGCGGGAAGGTATCGATCCGTTCCAGGTCAAACTGGTGCGCGAAGTCATCCAGCAGAAGTCCGTCACCTGGCGCACCGAGCCGGGCGACATCGGCTATATCCGGGTGTCGACCTTCAACGAGCGCACGACGCTGCTGCTCGAAGAGGCGCTGGACGGCCTCAGCCGCGGGCCGAAACCGAAGGGCATCGTGCTGGACCTGCGCAATAATGGCGGCGGGCTTCTGGATGAGGCGGTCAAGGTGGCCGATCATTTCCTGTCCGGCGGCGAAGTCGTCTCGACGCAGGGCCGGCGCCCGGTGGATGTCGAGCGGCGCAATGCCTCCAAGGGCGAGTCCTTCAAGGGCGTACCTTTGGTCGTGCTGATCAATGGCGGTTCGGCTTCGGCGTCTGAAATCGTGGCCGGCGCGCTGCAGGACCGCGCGCGCGCGCTCGTGATCGGCACCACCAGCTTCGGCAAGGGTTCGGTCCAGTCGGTCATCCCGCTGGGCGCCGACCGCGGCGCCATCCGCCTGACGACGGCGCGCTATTACACGCCGGCCGGCCGGTCGA
Organism: uncultured Acidobacteriota bacterium; assembly: GCA_937881755.1. Classification (GTDB taxonomy): domain Bacteria; phylum Pseudomonadota; class Alphaproteobacteria; order Caulobacterales; family Hyphomonadaceae; genus Hyphomonas. Next base: position 6,289 of record CALGEF010000380.1, on the reverse strand, counting down.
TCCAGGCCCTCGGGATCGAACCGGACCTGATGATCACGCAGGTGCGCCTGACGCAGGAAGAACTCGAGAAGATCGAACGCTGGTCCGAGGCCGACTTGCCGCACGCCCTGCAGAACGAATCCGGGGAGGAGCGCAAGCAATTGCGCATGCCGGACGAGCAGCCGCCGGAAGGCTACGAGGGCGAGGATTTCCAGCTTGAGCGGGCGCTCCAGATGCTGCGCGAGGGCAAGACAGCCGCGTCGCGGATGGCGTCGAAGGCCGGCTGATCCGGCCCTTTCCGGCCGCATATCCTTAGCGGTCCGTTACACGGCGGACGCAATTTGTTTGCGACCTGTTAACCCTCTGGGGCGATGTTCGGGGTTCTGATATCCAGCCCCGTTGCAAAAGGTCGAGCCCATGGGTTACCGGCGCGAGTCCGAGCCATCGCCATTTCGCACAGGGGTTGTCCATGCGGGCATGAGCCTCGCTGTGTTCGGCGGTCTTTCCGCCTCGCTTGGCCTTGGCATCCATGTTGTGGCCGATCCGGCGGCAGCGAGCCCGAGCCAGACGCTGGCCCTGTTTGAAACGGAAGAGACGGGCGACACGTTGCGCATGTCGCGCCTGACCGATCCGGGCGAGCATCCTGGCGGCGACCTGCTTCCCGGCCCGGAAGACACCGGCAGCGGGATGGAAATGGCCTATGTGCCTGCCGGGGGCGAAGCGGTTCGCGTCGAAGTGACGGTCGGGCAAGGGGGCCCCACGGTCGGCGACGCTATCCGTATCAACGGCCGCATCGTGCGCGCAGGCGAATCCCTCAGCCAGGTCCGCAGTGTTCCGCAGGCGGACGCCCCGATCAATCTCGCATCGGCCACCACAGTGTCCACTGCGCCGGTCAAATCCAAATCCAGGAGCACGGCGCCGGCGGACGTCTACGCCCGCAGGTTCGCCAACCCCGAAGGCCTGCCGATGGTGGGCCTCGTGATCGGCGGCCTCGGCATGAACGCGACGCAGACGCAGCTGGCGATCGACGACCTGCCGGCGGAAGTCACGCTGTCCTTCGCCCTGGACTCCAAGCGCCTCGACCACTGGATCAAGACCGCCCGCGCCGACGGCCATGAAGTGCTGATCGAAGTGCCGATGGAGGCCTATGACTATGGCCGCATGAAAATGCACCCGGACACGCTGCTGGCGGGCGCCGACGCCAAGGCGAATCTCACGCGCCTTGAAGCGGTCCTGGCCCGCACGTCCGGCTATTTCGGCATCGTTAATTATCAGGGCGCGAAGTTTGCGGCCGACAAGGCCTCGGCCACACCGGTGCTGGAGCGCCTCAGCGAGAAGGGCCTCGCCTTCATCGACGATGGCAGCTTTGAGCGCACCAGCCTGGAAAGCCTCTCCCGTGCGAGCGGCCTGCGCTATGCGCGCGCGGCCGGGCCGGTAGATGCCCGCCAGACGCCCGCCGATATCAGCGCCGAACTGATGGACCTTGAATCCCTGGCGCTGGAGAAAGGCGCGGCCTTCGGGTCGGGCTATGCGTTCCCGGTGACGGTCGAGGCAGCGAAGGTCTGGATCTCCCAGCTGGAGGAAAAAGGCCTCGTGCTTGCCCCGGTCTCCGCGATCATCAATACCCGCCCGGTCGAGGTGCGCACTGGCAGCCTTGATAAGTCTGGTCTATTCAACGGCGGGTGACCCAGCCGAAGTTTGATCCCACGCTCTATCGCCCGAATGTCGGCCTCGCCCTGTTTTCCAAGGCAGGGCATGTGTTTATCGGGCGGCGTGTGAATGGCCGGGGGCCGTTCCAGTGGCAGATGCCGCAAGGCGGGATCGATGACGGGGAAAGCGCTGTGACCGGCGCCCTGCGCGAACTCGAGGAAGAGATCGGGGTGCCGGCGAAGCTGGTCGATGTGCTAGAAGAGACACCGGACTGGCTGCATTACGAATTTCCGCCTGACCTGAAGAAGCGGTTGCCGGGCCCCTATCATGGCCAGCGGCAGAAATGGTTCGCCTTGCGCTTCAAGGGCTCCGACAGCGATGTGCGGCTTGACCGGCATACCCCGGAGTTTGACGCCTGGCGCTGGGCAAAACTGGAAGAAACACCGGACCTGATCGTACCCTTCAAGCGGCCGGTCTATCTGGAAGTGGCGGAGCGTTTCCGCCGCTGGACCGAACCGGTGCTGCCGGGGCGTGTGGCGCAGGGCTGAAGGGGAGGGATATGCCGACACTGCTGATGATCCACGGGATCGGGTGCGATGCCAGCGCCTGGGACGTGATGAAGCCCGCCTTCGAGGCTGGCGGCTGGACCTGCGAGGCGATAACCTTGTTTCCGGACCAGCGCGTGCGCGAGAATCCGCCCGCGAGCCTGCCGGCACTTGGCATCGCCGACTATATCGAGGCATCGGCGGCAGAAGCGCGGCGCCTCGCCGCGCGCGACGGAGCCAGGCCGGCCGTGATCGGACATTCGATGGGCGGGCTGATCGCCCAGGTGCTCGCCGAGCGCGGCGAGGTTTCGAAGGCCGTGTTCCTGACGCCGGCGCAGACCAGGGACTGCGCCGTGATCGGACTTTCGGTGGCCTGGACGTTCTTCAATGTTATCACGAAACAGGACCGCACCCGGTCCTACAAGGTCTGGAAGACCGGGTTCAAATCCGGAGTCCTGAACCGCGTGCCGAAGAGCCGCCATGACGCGGTCTATGCCGGCGCGCTGTTCGATTCGGGCAAAGTCTACGGTGATATATCGGACGGCCTTTCGGTTGACGAAAGCAAGGTGGCGATCCCCACGCTGACGATTGCCGCCAGCCAGGACCGCGCGACCCTGCCGCAGGGCGTGCGCAAGGTCGCGGCAAAATATGCGAGCAGCCCGGTGGCCGGGGATTTCATCGAGTATGCCGGTCATGCGCACTGGATCATAGATGAACCGGGTACGGACAAGGTCGCGGCAGATATTCTCGGCTGGCTGGCGCGCGCCGCATGACGCAGGAGGAAGTCCACGGGGTTCACGACTATGTTTCCGACCCGCGCAACGCCGATGTGCTCATTTCGGTGAACGGCGCGCTGAAGCGGCGCGAGGAGGCGGTCGTTTCCGTTTTCGATTCCGGCTACCTGCTGGGTGACGGGGTGTGGGAAGGCCTGCGTGTCCTGGACGGCGGGGTCGCTTTCTGGCCGGAGCACCTGAAACGGCTCTACGCGGGGGCCAAGACGATCGACATGGATATCGGCCTGGCACGCGAGGAACTGACTGCGCGGCTGATGGACTGCCTGAAGGCCAACGGCATGCAGGACGGGGTGCACATCCGCCTGATGGTTACGCGCGGGATCAAGAAGACGCCCTATCAGGGGCCGCGGTTTACGATCGGCAAGGCGACCATCGTGATCATCCCGGAATACAAGACGCCGGTGCCGGAGGTGCAGTCCCGCGGGGTGAGCCTGTTTACCGTCCACGTCCGCCGGACGGGTCCTGCCGAGCAGGACCAGAAGCTCAACTCACATTCCAAGCTCAACTGCATCATGGCCTGTATCCAGGCCGACAAGGCGGGCGCCGACGAGGCGCTGATGCTCGATCCTGCCGGCTTCGTCGCGACGTGCAACTCGACGCATTTCTTCATCGTTCGGGACGGCGAAGTGTGGACCTCGCCGCCTGAATACTGCCTCGGCGGGATCACCCGCGGCAATATCCTGCGCGTCTGCCGGGAGGCAGGCATTCCGGCGGTCGAGAAGCGGTTCTCGCTGTTCGATGTCTACTCAGCCGACGAGGCGTTTATCACCGGCACCTTTGCCGGTGTCACGCCGGTACGCGAAGTGGACGGCCGCGTGATTGAGCACCTCGATGGTCCGGTCTCGCAGCGTGTGCGCGCACTCTACAAGGCGCTGCAGGCGAGAAGCCTGACGCCGATTGCATGAGCGCGCCGGTCCGGATCGCCATGTGGTCAGGTCCGCGCAACCTGTCGACCACGATGATGCGCAGCTTTGGCGCGCGCGCCGATACCGCGGTCGTGGACGAGCCCTTCTATGCGGCGTTCCTGAAGATCACCGGGCTGGACCATCCGATGACGGAGGAAATCCTGGCGGCGCATGAGGCGGATCCCGGCAAGGTCATTGCGGCGATGACGGGCCCCGTGCCCGGCGGCAAGCGCCTCTTCTACCAGAAGCACATGATCCACCATATGGTGGACCCGATTTCCATGGACTGGCTGGACCGGATCGAGCGGCACGTGCTGCTGGTGCGTCATCCGGCGCGTGTCATCGCCTCCTACCAGCGGAAGATGGAGACGCTCAGCCTCGAGGCGGTTGGCATCCCGCAACAGATGGTCCTGTCGCAGCGTCTCGGGCCAGTGCCGGTGATCGATGCCGACCGTGTGCTTGAAGACCCGGAAGGGGTGCTTTCCCGCCTGTGCACAGCCCTCGATATCGGGTTCGATCCGGCCATGCTGAACTGGCCAGCGGGTCCGCGCGCGCAAGACGGGGTCTGGGCGCCGCACTGGTATGACGCTGTCTGGGCCTCGACAGGCTTTGGTGCGCCGGCGGGACCCTTGCCGGTACTTTCAGGGCGCGCCGCCGAACATGAAAAGGAGGCGCTCGAAATCTACGAGCGCCTCCTGAAATCGCATGTCTGAGGCGCGGTTTACTCGGTGACGGCCGTGACCGTGGCGACGCCGGACGAGCCTTGCGAAGTGGTGTAGGGCGTCACGTGGCCGACCGTGGTGCCCCAGGTTTCGAACGTGGCGCAATTGTCGGTGCCGTTGACGCTGGAGCAGATCGTCTTGCCGGCTTCGTCGGACGTGTAGGCGACCGGCTCGCCGCCGTTGAAGCTGACTGTGCCGTCATCGCTGAAAACAGCGACCAGCTTGTCGCCTTCGGCCGGCGCAAATTCGACGGTAGTGGTGGCGGCCATGGCAGGCAGGGCGGCCAGTGCGAAGGCAGCGAGGATGAGGGTTTTCTTCATGGTGTTTCGTCTCCCGGGGGCGGTTCTGGTTTTAAGGTGAACTCTACGCCGGGGAATTGATAACGCCGCCGCGCGCCGGTTCAACTGCCTTCCGCAGACAAACGCCCCCGACGTTTCCGTAAGGGGCGTTGCAAGCTTTGAGCCGGCGTGGGTGTCAGGTGTTCTCGCCGCACATGCGCAGGAAGCGGTTGCGCAGGTCAGCGTCCGATTTGAACACGCCCGTGAACTGCGTGGTGATCGTTGTCACATGCTTATGGTGCACGCCGCGCGTCGACATGCACTGGTGCTCGGCTTCGATGAACACGGCCGTACCCATCGGGGCGAGGCTCTCGGTGATGGCGTCGCAGATCTGCGCCGTCATCGTTTCCTGCGTCTGAAGACGCTTGGCAAATATTTCAACGACGCGGGCGAGCTTCGAGATTCCCACCACGGCCTGCGACGGCTTGTAGGCAACAAAGGCCTTGCCGAGGAACGGCGCCATGTGGTGCTCGCAATGGCTTTCGACTTCGATGTTGCGCAGCACGACGATGTCGTCATAGCCCTGCACGTCCTCAAAGGTCCGGCTGAGGTATTTCACGGGGTCTTCGCCGTAACCCTCGAACCATTCCCTGTAGGCATTGACGACGCGTTTCGGTGTATCGAGCAGGCCTTCACGGGCCGGATCGTCGCCGGCCCAGGCGATCAGCGTGCGCACGGCCTCTTCGGCCTCTTGCTGGCTCGGTCTGCGTACGCCATCGGCGCGCGGCAGGTCAGTCTTGGGCGTGACGGCGTCCATAGGCATTTATACTGGTCCTTCACTGAGGGACGGGGGTCGAGCCGGGGCATCGCTGCACGGACTTAACGCCCGCCCGGAGTTGATACCCTCAGGGCGATTGTGGGAACATAAGACGGCTACCCGTCTGTTTCCAGAGCTTTCTACGCGTAAGGGGGCTACTGGATCAGCAGTTTATTGGCTTTCCCGGCGTCAAGTGTTAAGGACCGGCCATGAACCTGCCCGCGTTTACCGTTTCGTGCTGCCGGACCTGTTGTCGCTGACGCGGCAACGCGCCATTAGGGCTGGCCTGAACTGCGCCCTGGCAATATCCACGAACCGACAGACTGACACGAGACCGGGATGACCCTGAAACTCCACGATACCATGACGCGCGAAAAGCGCGGCTTCCAGCCGCAGGATGCCAAGCGGATCACCGTCTATGTCTGCGGTCCGACGCCCTACAACTACGCGCATATCGGAAACGCGCGCCCGCCCGTCGTCTTTGACGTCCTGCGCCGGCTGCTGATGAAAACCTATGGTGAAGGCGCCGTCGTCTTCGCGCGCAACATCACCGACATCGAAGCCAAGCTGATCAAGGCGGCAGTGGACTCCGCCCAGCC
>CALGEF010000379.1 GCA_937881755.1 uncultured Acidobacteriota bacterium | reverse complement strand
CGAAGCGCAGCGCGCCCGGGAAGTGGCCTCGGCCCGCCAGAACGCGACCCTGGGCACGCTCACGGGGCTGGCCGTCGGCGGCGGCTCCACCAAGACGCTGTTCATCGCCGCGCTCGCAGGTGTGATCGCTGGCGGCCTGCTGGACCCCCGGGGCAAGTCCGGCAGCGACAACTGAAGCGCGCTCGCGAATTCACTAAAAGTCATATTTCCGACTCAGATCGGTCTATAGTTAAATCTCAGCGCATGGCACAAACGCGTCATTCCGGGAGGGTAATTCATGGGAAAGATGATAGTCGATGTGCCGGGCGTCGGCCCTGTTGATCTGAACAAGGTGATCCGCCTTCTGCCACAGGTTCAGGGCTGGAACTTCTTCAAGATGACAACACAGCAGAGGTATATCCTCGGTATCGTGCAGTCATTTCCCCGCCTGCAGGAGCTTGGCGTGGATACGCCGCTGCGGCTTGGGCATTTCCTGGGGCAGGGGCTCGTGGAAACCGGCTGGTTGCGCTACGATTCCGAGAATCTGTACTACAGCGCCGAGGGACTGATTTCCACGTTCAGTGTCTACAAGAACAATCCCGAGCTCGCTTCGCAGCACGCCAGGAAACCGCAGATAATTGCCGAAACCGTGTACGGTGCGCGCAAGGATGCCTTGGGCAATACCGAGCCCGGCGACGGCTACCGGTTCCGCGGGCGCGGCTTTATCCAGCTGACCGGCCGCGCGAACTATACGCAGATGGCTGAACTTACCGGCATGCCGCTGGTCGACGATCCCGACTATATCAGCCGCAATCTCGACAAGTCCGTAGAAGCTGCCGCGATGTACTGGAAGGCCAACAACCTGAATCTCTACGCGGATGCCAACGATGCCCGCCGCGTGTCTCGGGCCATCAACCGGGGTAACGCCCAGTCCTCCAAAGTTGCCAACCACGAGGCGCAGCGGATTTTCTGGACCAACCAGGCGCTCGAAATCACAATGGCACCCGGTACGGTCGCGCCGGATCCGCCGCTTCCTGAGCCAGCCGTGCCGGCGTCCGGTGCGCCCTCGCTCAAGCCGCTGCAGGTCGGCAGCCGGGGTGAACGTGTAAAGAAGCTCCAGGCCGATCTCGAAGTGCTCGGCTATGTCACCGGCGGCGCAGACGGGATTTTCGGCGGCGCAACACGGCGCGCCATAGTGGCCTTCCAGCATGAAGAAGGTCTTCCCGTAACCGGTGTCGCCAACGCAGCGACGCTGGATGAAATAGCGAAGGTCCTGACCGAAGGCGGCGGTATGAGCGCCAGGATCGATTCATCCGACCCCCGTTCCTTCGGCCCGCCCACCACCTGAAACACTAAGTCTTGCTGCCAGCGCCGGACCGGCCTTTAATCCTTCGCAACAGAGAAACCGGAGGAAACAGGAAGATGCGGCTCAAGGCCCCCAGGATTGCCCCGCTTGCGGACGCGGACATGAGCGCAGAACAGAAAGAGGCGCTCGCCGCCCAGTTCGGGCGCGGCCCGGTTTTCAACATCTTCCGCACGCTTGGCCGCGCGCCGAAGGCCTACAAGTCCTTCATGCGCTGGGGCGGCTACATCCTGTCGGACTATAACAGCCTGCCGCCGCGCGAGCGCGAAATCATCATCCTGCGCGCCGGTTTCAACTGGAAATCCGGCTACGAATGGGCTCAGCATGTGCGCATCGGCAGGCAGTGCGGCCTCACCGACGAGGAGATTACCCGCATCAAGGCCGGCCCGGACGCCCCCGGCTGGAGCGCCATCGACGCCGCCCTCCTGCGCGCGACAGACGAGCTGACCGCCGACGCGTTCATCACCGATGAGACCTGGGCGCAGCTCGCCTCGCTCACCGAGAAACAGCGCATGGATCTGGTGATGACGGTCGGCCAGTACACGCAGGTCTCGATGATGCTGAACGCTTTCGGCGTTCAGCTCGACGATGACCTGACGCTCGACCCGGACCTCGCCAGGTGAATGCGCTTCTCCCAGCGTAAGGCTTGCTCCGCCGCGCCCCAAAGCTAAGTACCTCCCAGCCACTTTTCCCCTTGGAGACTAACCCTTATGTCGCTGCCGCCCGTCCTGCAGAACCTGCGCATCCCGGTGATCGCCTCGCCGCTGTTCATCATTTCCACACCGGACCTGGTAATCGCCCAGTGCAAGGCGGGCATCGTCGGCAGCTTCCCGGCGCTCAACGCGCGCCCCGGCCCGGTACTGCACGAATGGCTGGAGCGGATCACGACCGAACTCGCCGAATACAACCGACAGAACCCGGACCGCCCGGCCGCGCCCTTCGCGGTCAACCAGATCGTCCACAAGACCAACAACCGTCTCCAGCACGACATCGACGCCTGCGTGAAATTCAAAGTGCCGATCATCATCACCTCGCTCGGCGCGCAGAAGGACCTCAACGACGCCATCCATTCCTACGGCGGTGTTGTGCTGCATGACGTGATCGACACGCGCTTCGCGAAGAAAGCCCTCGAGAAAGGCGCTGATGGCCTGATCGCGGTCTGCACCGGCGCCGGCGGCCATGCCGGCGTGCTCTCGCCCTTCGCGCTGATCCAGGAAATCCGCGAGTTCTTCGACGGCCCGCTCGCGCTCTCCGGCTCGATCGCCAATGGCGGCGCAGTGGCGGCATCCCTCGCAATGGGCGCAGACCTTGCCTATATCGGCTCGGCGTTCATCTCGTGCGACGAGGCAAATGCAACGGATGGCTACAAGGACGCCATCGCGGCCTATGGCGCCGAAGACATCGTCTACACCAATCTCTTCACCGGCGTGCACGGCAACTACCTGAAGCCGTCGATCATCGCTGCAGGTCTAGACCCGGACAACCTGCCCGAAAGTGATCCTTCCAAGATGAACTTCGGCTCCGGCGGTAATACCGATGCGAAAGCCTGGAAGGATATCTGGGGCTGCGGGCAGGGCATCGGCGCCGTCAAGGCGCGCGTGCCCGTGAAGGTCTTTGTCGACCAGCTCGTCCGTGAATACGACGACGCCCGCGCCGCTCTCGCCAGGGGCCTCGGCTTCGTGCGCAAGCATCCGGTCACCGCTTAACGCTCAGGCCGCGCCCAAACTGTTGCGCGCAACAGTTTGGGCCGTTTTCGCGGCCCCGCATCAAAAACTGCGTGGCAGGCCTGTCGGAGACAAACGCACATAAACACTGACGTTGGCGCCTCGCCGGTCTCTTCGGGCGGCGGCAGAAAAACGCAGAGGAACAGGCGTGCGGGAAGCACGAAGCGGCGCTCCTGGAAATGCAGATAAAGGCTAGGGCTTCTGAACCCGGGGGGGCAGGAAAAGCCTCGCGCAAACGGCGGGAGCCTGGCAAGGGCTCGCCGCCTCGATGGCGGCGGAAGCGTCCATCGTTGACAGCTGGAGATGGGTCAATGCAGTCCGGGCGCTGAAGCGTCCGCGGCTGCCACTGCGCCTGTGGCTGATCACGTCCCTGGTCTGGTTTGGCGCTGCAGCCGAGGCGCGCTCCAGCATTGCGAAGACCGCCACCTTTGCGGCCACCGCCGCAATATTCTGGTGGTTCGCAGACCGGGGAAACCGGCGCGAGGTGCGTTGAGCCTTTCCTGAAGCATGCTAGGAATTCCTAGAAACGGGGAGGCGGCATGCCTGCAATGGAAACAGTCCGGCGCTTCGCGGCGGTGGTGCTCAGCGGCGATCATGCCGGCGCGATCCGCGACGGGTATTCGCCGGATGCGTTGATGCAGGAGAAGCGGGCGCCGCGCCGGCGGCGAGGAGACGCACTGGCCGCCCGTGAACAGGCGAGGCGCGACCGCAGGGCGCGTCTGGAGACGCAGCTGCTGGCTGATCTCCTGATTTCCGGCGGCTCTTTTATCCGCCACTGGCGTTTTACCATTTTCCCGAAAAGCGGCAGCGAACGCAGCCAGAAAGAAATTGCCTTGCAGGCCTGGCAGGGCGACCGCTTTGCGGCCGAGACCTTTTTCTATCACCCCGCCCAGATGAAAGCCTGAACCCATGGCCGCCGATTTCATTCTCGTCATCGACGAAGGCACCACCTCGACGCGGGCCATCGTGTACGATCGTAACTTCGGCGAAGTCGCCCTCGCGCAGGAAGAAGTCGCGCTGCAATACCCGGCCGATGGCTGGGTGGAGCAGAACGGCGAGGAAATCTGGTCGCGCACCCTCTCGGTCTGCCGCAAGGTGATCGCCAGGGCCGGCGGCGCCGACCGGATCGCCGCCATAGGCATCACCAACCAGCGAGAAACCACGCTCGTCTGGGAGCGGGCGACCGGCAAACCCATTGCCCCCGCCATCATCTGGCAGGACCGGCGCACCGCTGCCGCGTGTGACGCGCTGAAGGCGAATGGCCACGAAGCTGCCGCGCAGGACGAAACCGGCCTGCTGCTGGATCCTTATTTCTCCGGCACCAAGATCGGCTGGATACTCGGCAATGTGAAAGGCGCCCGCGCCCGCGCCGAAGCGGGCGAGCTTGCCTTCGGCACCGTGGACGCCTTCCTCCTCTGGCGCCTCACCGGCGGCAAGGTGCACGCCACCGATGTGACAAACGCCTCGCGCACACTGCTCTACCGCCTCGGCCCTGGCAAAGATGGCGGCTGGAGCGCCCGGATGGCGGGCATCCTGCAAGTGCCTGCGTCACTGCTGCCGGAGGTGAAACCCAGCGCCGCCGATTATGGCGCGACCGACCCCGCCCTGTTCGGACGCGCGATCCCGGTCTGCTCCGTCCTCGGCGACCAGCAGTCGGCCCTCGTGGGGCAGGGCTGCCTGAAGCCCGGCCAGGCCAAGGTCACGTTCGGCACCGGCGCCTTCCTCGTGGTGAACACAGGCGAGGTCCGTCCCGCCTCGGGTAACCGCCTGCTCGCCACCATGGGCTACGCGCTGCCCGGCGCCGCCGCGATGGCGCTCGAAGGCTCGATCTTCAACGCCGGCACCGTCATCAAATGGCTGCGCGACGATCTCAAGCTCATTCAGAGTGCGGACGAAAGCGCCGCCGCCGCCGCCGGCCTGCCGGACAATGGCGGCGTCTATATGGTGCCCGCCTTCACCGGCCTCGGCGCGCCGCACTGGAACGCTGAAGCCCGCGGCCTGATCTGCGGCCTCACGCGCGCGGCCACCAGCGCGCATATCGTCCGCGCGGGCCTCGAATCGGTCGCCTACCAGACGCACGACCTGCTGGCCGCCTTCGCGCGCGATGGCGCGCCGATCGCGGAACTGCGCGTGGACGGCGGAATGGTCGCGAATGACTGGCTGATGCAATTCCTCGCTGATGTCTGCGCGCTGCCGGTGCTTCGCCCGGACTACCGCGAGATGACCGCGCTTGGCGCCGCGGCGGCTGCCGCGATGCAGCTCGGTTGGACCACAGCCGCCGACTGGGCGGCCCGCGCCGTGCCCGGCAAACGCTTCGAGCCGGGCATGAAACCCGATGTCCGGGCAGGCCTGCTCAAGGGATGGGATGCCGCGCTCGGCCGGGCGCTCGCCTGATGGCACGCGAAGCGGGCGCAGCCCATACACCCATCCGCAGCCTGACGACCCGCTATGTCATCGTCGTCATTGTCGGCATGGTGATCGGCGCCGGCATCTTCAGATCGCCGGCACTGGTCGCCGCCAATGCCGGCTCCGAGCAGATGGTCTACCTGCTCTGGATCACCGGCGGTTTGATCTCGCTCGCCGGCGCCCTCTGCTATTCCGAGCTCGCCGCCGCCTTCGCTCATCCGGGCGGCGACTATCATTTCCTCGAACGCGCCTGGGGCAAGCGGTTCGCCTTTCTTTTCGCCTGGGCACGCTTCGCCGTCATCAATACCGGGGCCATCGCGCTGCTTGGCTTCGTCATCGGCGACTACCTGAACCGGGTCATAGATCTCGGCCCCCACGGCCCGGCGATCTATGCCTTTGCCAGCGTTTTCCTGCTCACAGCGATCAAGCTGCTCCCGGCCGGTGAGGCCAGCGACAGCGCGCTCGTCATCGTCCTGATCGCGGGCCTCGTGACGCTCGCTGCGGCGGCTGCCAGGCTTGTGCTCGACGGCGCGCCGCCGCTCGATCCCGGCACACCATCTGCGCCAGGTCTCGGCGGCCTCGGATACGGTCTCGTCTTTGTCCTGCTCGCCTATGGCGGCTGGACCGAGGCGGCAACCCTCTCGGCCGAAGTGAAGGACGGCGAGCGCGGCATGCTCCGGGCGCTGATCATCTCGATCACGCTCATCACCGCGCTTTACCTGCTCACCGCCTGGGCCATGCTGCGCGGCCTTGGTCTCGCCGGGCTCGCCGGTTCCGAGGCGCCCGCCGCCGACCTGATGAGCCGGGCTTTCGGGCCGGGGGCGGGGGTAGTGCTCGCACTCGCGGTCGTCGCGGCGGCTGTCACGTCGGTGAATGCCACGATCATCGCCGGCGCCCGCACCACCTATGCCGCCGCCGCCAGTATCCCGGCGCTGAACCGGATCGGCCGCTGGAATTTCCGCACCCGCAGTCCGCGCAACGCTGTCCTCGCGCAAGGCGCCGTCTCGCTGCTGCTCGTCGGCCTCGGCGCCGCCTATGACGGCTTCTCGACGCTCGTCGATTATACCGCCCCGGTCTACTGGATCTTCCTCATCGCCAGCGGCCTCGCCGTATTCCGCCTGCGCGCAATCGCGCCGGACGTGCCGAGACCCTTCCGCGTGCCGCTCTATCCGCTGGTGCCGGCGCTGTTTGTGCTGAGCAGTTCCGCCATGCTGATTTCCGCCGTGCTCTACGTGCAGGGCGGCGCGCTGTTCGGATTGGCCATACTCCTGGCGGGCGTGCCGGTTATCTGGTCGCTGGGAAGCAATCCGTGAGCGCAGCGCCTGCGCGTCTTCCAACCGGCGGTGAGTGGTGCCACCTGACAGAATTGAACTGTCGACCTCGTCATTACCAATGACGCGCTCTACCCCTGAGCTAAGGCGGCATTGCCGGTTTCGTTCCGGGGCTTTAGCCTAAGCGATATCGGATGAAAAGAGAGTTTAGGCGCCATCATGACCTATAAGCCACCCCGCTCGTCGAATGAGGACCGCACCGCCCGCCAGGCTGAAGCCCTGCGGGCTAACCTGAAGCGCCGGAAGGCCGCTGCCCGCAAAGAGCCGGCGCCGGCCGATGCCCCCCTGAAGGCTGACAAGCCCTAGGACACCCGGAGATCCGGGCGCGCCCGCCGATGCGCCAGTGAGCCGAACGGCAGCCCGGGAACGTAAATCGCAGGATCCGCGCACATTCCGGTCCTGACAAAGCCGCGAAGCACAGTATATCTCGCGCCCATGGACAGACTTCACATCACGGGCGGGACACCGCTCAACGGCCGTATCCACGTCTCCGGCGCCAAGAACTCGGCGCTGAAGCTCATGGTCACCTGCCTGCTGACCGACCAGCCGGTAGAACTCACCAACATGCCGAACCTGGCAGACACACGCTTCCTCGCGCAGCTGCTGGAAACGCTCGGCGTCGAGGTCTACTGGCCGAAGGGCTCCTCGACCTGCCATCTCAATGCGGCGGAGCTCAAATCCACCATCGCGCCCTATGAACAGGTGCGCAAGATGCGGGCGAGCTTCAACGTGCTTGGCCCCCTGATCGCCCGCTCAGGCCATGCGACCGTGTCGCTGCCCGGCGGCTGCGCCATCGGCGCGCGCCCTGTGGACCTCCACCTGAAGGCGCTGGAAGCGATGGGCGCGGACCTGCGCGTCGAGGGCGGCTATGTGAAGGCCGCCGCCATCCACGGCCTCAAGGGCGCGCATATCAACTTCTCGACCGTCTCCGTCGGCGCCACGGAGCACGCGATGCTTACCGCAACGCTGGCCAGGGGCGAGACGATCCTCGAGAACGCCGCCCGTGAGCCGGAGATCGAAGACCTCGCCAACTGCCTGAACACGATGGGCGCCGTCATCACCGGCGCCGGCACCCCGATCATCCGCATCAAGGGCGTCGAGGCCCTCAGGGGCACGACCTATCCTGTGATGCCGGACCGGATCGAAGCCGGCACCTACGCCATGGCGGCCGCCTCGGCCGGCGGCGACGTGACACTCGACGGCTGCCCCGTTGCGGCGCTCGGCGCGATGATTTCGAAGCTGCGTGAAGCGGGCGTCACGGTTGACGCTGATGAAGCCGCCTCGACCCTGCGCATCCGCCGCAACGGTTCGGCGCTGAAAGCCGTCAGCCTCTCGACCCAGCCGCACCCAGGCTTTCCGACCGACCTGCAGGCCCAGTTCATGGCCCTGATGTGCACTGCCGAGGGCACCAGCATCATTCGCGAGACGATCTTCGAGAACCGCTTCATGCACGCCCCGGAACTCTCCCGCCTCGGCGCCGACATCACGGTGCGCGGGCAGGAGGCGGTGGTGAAGGGCGTCGACCACCTGACGGCCGCGCCGGTCATGGCCACCGACCTGCGCGCCTCTGTATCGCTGGTCATAGCGGGACTTGCGGCGCAGGGTGAAACGGTCGTGAACCGGATCTACCATCTGGACCGCGGCTTCGAGCGGCTCGAAGCCAAGCTGGGGGCCTGCGGCGCGAAGATCGAACGCCGATCCGGCGAAGACGAGTAACCACGGCAGGGCTGAATGACAGATCAAAAACCGCTGCGCCTTCTCGCCGAGGAGGGTGACGACCTCAGGATCATTGCCGCGGCCGTTCAGGACGCGGTGGTGAAGGCGGGCAACCTCAAGTACGAGAAGCGCAGCCGCCGCTTCGCCATCGAGCTGAACCGCTACCGCTGGGAAACAGCCCCCACCCGCAAGGGCCAGCCGGGCGAGCGCGTGCGCTCCCTGCTCGCGTTTGACGGCGTGCTGGGCGTGAAAACGCGCGGCATCACCAAAGCAGACCCGGAGCTCATCCTCTCCCTGCTGAGCGCCGGTTTCGTCGCCGACGTGGCCGGGCCGCCCGGCGGCAAGGTCGTACTCATGTTCGCCGGCGACGGCGAAATCGTGCTGACGGTTGAAGCCCTCGACGCGGCGCTGCTGGACAGTGATTACGTGTGGCCGACACGGCGCGTCCCGAGCCATGAGCGGCGGAAAAGGTAGGGAGCATCAGGCCGAAGGCCGGAATGCACCGGCCGCACCATCCGCCATCTTGCCAGCCTGCCGGCCCCGGTCCATGTAGCGAGGCTGTACCAGACCCCGGAAATGCCCGCCCCATGGCCCGCCACTTCGATGCCACCAAGCCTCAGTTCGATGAGGTCCTGACGCGCTTCCTTGCGGAAGATCGCGGGCAGGGGGATGACGTGTTCGATGTGGTCAAGGGCATCCTCGCCGACGTCAGGAAGCGCGGCGGGGCGGCGGTGGCCGACTATACCGCCAGGTATGACGGCCTGCAGATCGACCCCTCGACGCTCGGGTCCGACAATGTCAACCTGCACGAGCTGGCCGCGACCTGCCCGGCAGACCTGCGCGCGGCCATCGATTTCGCGCATGACCGGATCGCCGCCTATCACGGCGCGCAGCGCCCCTCAGATCATCGCTTCACGGACGATGCCGGCATCGAACTCGGCTGGCGCTGGACCTCGCTGGACTCGGTCGGCGTCTATGTGCCCGGCGGGCGCGCGAGCTACCCCTCCTCGGTGCTGATGAACATCGTCCCGGCCCGGATTGCCGGCGTGGAGCGCATCGTGATGGTCGCGCCGGCGCCGCAGGGCGAGCTCTCCAACGCCGTCGCCTACGCCGCGCTGAAGGCGGGCGCCGACGAATACTACCCCATCGGCGGCGCGCAGGCCGTCGGCGCGATGGCGTTTGGTGCAGGCGCGCTGGCGCCGGTCGACAAGATCGTCGGCCCCGGTAACGCCTGGGTCGCCGAAGCCAAGCGCCAGGTGTTCGGCCGGGTCGGCATCGACACGATTGCCGGGCCTTCTGAAATCCTCATCATCGCTGATACGACCGCCAATCCGGACTGGATCGCGGCGGACCTGCTCAGCCAGGCCGAGCATGATCCCTCCAGCCAGTCGATCCTGATCACTGTGGATGAGGCTGTGGGCAGGGCTGTGGAAAAGGCTGTGGAAAACCAGTTGAAGACGCTGTCGACCGGTGAGCGTGCGCGCGACTCCTGGCGCAGCCACGGTGCGATCATCCTGGTACGGGACCGCCTGCAGGCGGCCGATATCGCCAACCGCATCGCCGCCGAACACCTCGAGCTTTGCATCGATGATCCGGACGGCCTGCTGCCCTTGATCCGTCATGCCGGCGCGGTCTTCCTCGGCCACCATACGCCGGAAGCGCTGGGCGATTATGTCACCGGCTCCAACCACGTCCTGCCGACCAGCCGCGCCGCGCGGTTTTCGTCCGGGCTCGGACTGTATGATTTCATCAAGCGCATGAGCGTGCAGCGCGCCGGCCCGAAGGGGCTGGACGTGCTTGCGCCGGCCGCGCTGCGGCTCGCTGAGGCCGAACGCCTGCCGGCGCATGCGCGCTCGGTGTCCATCCGCACGAACCGGGGCGGGAGCGATGGGCACTGATCGCCTCATCGAGGTCCATATCGACGACGATACGCTGGGCGCCTCCGGTCCGGACGCCGAGCACGAGCGGCGCGTCGCGATCTTCGACCTGATCGAGGAGAACAGCTTCGCTGTCAGCGGCCAGGAGCGCGGCCCTTATGTCCTCTCGCTCAGCCAGGCGGAGCGGCGCCTCATCTTCGCCGTGCGCACCGAAGCGGCTGAGGACGTGCACACATTCATCCTCTCGCTCGGCCCCTTCCGGGGCGTGATCCGTGATTATTTCATGATCTGCGACAGCTATTACGAAGCCATCCGTACACAGACACCTCACCAGATCGAGGCAATCGACATGGCCCGGCGCGGCATCCACAATGAAGGCTCGGAACTGCTCAAGGAGCGCCTCGCCGGCAAGATCGAGATCGACCATCTGACGGCCCGGCGCCTGTTCACCCTGATCTGCGCGCTGCACGCCGGGCAGGGCAGGTCGCCCGGAACATGAAAAGGCAAACCACAATGAAGCTATCCTTCTTCCTGGTCGCCTGTTTCCTGGTCCTCGCCGCCTGCGAAGGGCGCAACCCCGCGCCCGCCCTCGGGGCGCCGGCCTCCGAAGCGGTGGCCGGGGACGTGACCCCTGAGGACGCCGGTCCCGCATTCGCGCCTACGGCGGACGGGCTCGAACTGGTTGACAGCGAAACCGGCATCTCGGCGCTCGACGTCGGCCCGCAGGATGCCATCACAGGCCTCGCGCCGCCGAAGTTCGCGCTGCATTGCGACACGGCGGCGAAGACCCTGGAAGTTGTCGCCCCGGCCCGCCAGCTCGGGAACTATGCCGTCGCCGGGCCCGCGCGCTATGTCGTCTCGGGCGTCTCGTTTGACGGCGAAGCCGTGCTCATTGATGCGGACGCCGCCGCGGTCAGCCTGACCCTGCCGCTGACCCCCGAACTGCTCGCCGCGACCGCCACCACGATCACCGCCCGCCTGGTCATCAGCGACGGCTTTGCCGAGTCGAATGTCGACACCAACGGCGCCTTCCCGGGCTTTGCGGGCCAGTGCAGCCTCAGGTCCGGCGTGCCCCTGCCGACGCGGTAAACGAGGCCCGGAAGCGGCAGGCTCCCCCGCGCGCTTGCCGGAATCCCTCCAAGCCTGTAAGGCGCAGCCCAGCAATGCGGAGTCTGGGCCGGAATGGCCAGTCAGCTGGAGAAGGCATGTCGAAAGAAGAACTTATCGAATTCGAAGGCACAGTCGTTGAACTGCTGCCGAACGCGACGTTCCGCGTAAAGCTCGAGAACAACCACGAAATCATAGCGCACACTGCCGGCAAGATGCGGAAAAACCGCATCCGTGTGCTCACGGGCGACAAGGTCATGATCGAAATGACCCCGTACGACCTGTCCAAGGGCCGCATCACCTACCGCTTCAAGTAAAGCGTCATGCCGGGCAAGCCGCCGCTCATCCTCGCGAGCGCGAGCCCCCGGCGTCTCGACCTGCTCGCGCAGATCGGCCTCGTGCCGGACAAGGTCGCCCCCACAGACATCGACGAGGCCCGCCGCAAGGACGAAGCGCCCCGCGCCCTGGCCGAACGGCTGGCGCGGGAGAAAGCCGCAGCCTGTCGCGAGGCCGGCTTCGTGCTGGCCGCTGATACGGTCGTGGCCGTCGGCCAGCGCAACCTCGGCAAGGCGGCGGACGAGGCCGAGGCGGAAGCCTTCCTGCGGCTTCTGTCCGGCCGGGCGCACCAGTGCATCACCGGCGTGGCGGTGCGCGCGCCGGATGGCCGGGTGGCCTGCCGCACGGTCCTTGCGCGCGTAAAGATGAAACGCCTGACCGATGCCGAGATCGCCGCCTATGTCGCCAGCGGCGAATGGAAGGGCAAGGCAGGCGGCTACGCCATCCAGGGCCTGGCTGGCGGCTTCATCACCGCCATCAATGGCAGCTACACCGCCATTGTGGGGCTGCCGCTCTATGAGACGCGCATGCTGCTCGAGGGCATGGGCTGGCGGCGCTGAGTGCGCGGCGACCCGGCGAACGATGGCACTGCATGAAAGCGTCCTGGCGGGACTTCGTCGTCAGTTGACGTTCGCGGATGAAATTGCTTCGTCAGCTGATGCAGAGATGGCGGCGGCGGTGGCAAGCATTTTAGGAACGCTCAGGGTCGGCGAGGCGTCCGCTACTGTGGGGAAACTGACGACCAGGCAGCAGGGGAGCTTCTGGACAGTATTGCTGGTTCTGGTCTTCGGCGGCTGGATCGCG
>CALGEF010000378.1 GCA_937881755.1 uncultured Acidobacteriota bacterium | reverse complement strand
GATTTTGCTTGCACAGTTTCTCGATGGACGCGCCCTCAAGTGGGTATTCTCCGCAGGCGTGTTTGTTCTCGGCCTGCACTTTATCGTACCTGTCCTGAAGAACGTTACCCTGTCGGACAGGATGCCCGTCGGGGCGGCCCGCGCCGGCATCGCCACTTTTCTTGGTAGTTTCTCGGCGCTCCTTGGGATTGGCGGGGGAACAATCGCGATCCTGACCATGACAATGTGCGGACGACCGATCCACCAGGCAATCGCCACTGCGGCCGGCTTCGGAGTGATTATAGCAATTCCTGGCGCAATCGGCTTTGCCCTGCTCGGTCTCAATGTCCCGAATCTGCCGATGGGCTCGGTGGGCTATGTGAACGTTTTCGCTGTCCTGGCAATCACAACCATGTCCTTCCTGACCGCGCCGATGGGGGCTCGTGCGGCCCATGCCCTGAACGCGACAGCGCTGAGACGCGCATTCGGCGTCTATCTGGTTGTCACCTCCGGGGTGGTGCTCTGGAATTCGCTTTATTGACCGCCGGCGCCGGGCGGTCCTTGCCGGCGCGCAGAATGACCTGACAAAATCCCAAAGGAGAAACGGGAATGGCCATCAATCTATCTCGGCGCATGATGCTAACCGGCGCAGCCGGTGCTTCGGTGATTTCGCTTTCCGCTTGTGCAACAAAACCAGTCGCGGTCGCCGCCGCCTTCCCGCCAGGCGTCGCAGACCCTTTTCTGCTCGGCCCAAAAGAAGGTGTTGCGCTGCTCTCGCGCAACGAAAATCCCTATGGTCCGGCGCCGTCCGCCATCAAGATGATCGAATACGCTGCCCGCAAGGGTGCATTTTACACGTCCTCTGAAGCCAGCGACTTACTGGTGACCATGATTGCGGAGAAGAACAATGTTTCACCAGAGCAGGTCGTAGTGACGACAGGTTCGGGTGAAGTGCTCAGCGCGATTGCGCTGATCTATGGCGTGAAAGGTCCAATCGTTGCGCCGCGTCTGTTCTGGGACACGACAGCGCTCTACGCAGTCAAGCTCGGAATGGCCAGCATTACGCGGGTGCCTCTGGCCGCCGACATGAGTGTGGATCTGGCAGCCATTGAGGCAGCGACGACACCTGAAACCGGGCTGGTCCAGCTGTGTAATCCGAACAACCCGACAGGGCTTGTATCGGATGCAGCAACACTGAAGGCGGCTGTCATCCGGATGGCTCAGAAGACGACTGTTCTGGTTGATGAAGCTTATATCGAACTCGCCGACGATCCCGCTGGAAACACATGCGTGCCGCTAATCAATCAGGGCCATGATGTCATCGTCACCCGGACCTTCTCCAAAATTTATGGGATGGCTGGTGTGCGGGTCGGTTATTCGATCTCTTCGGCCGAGACCGCAGAAAAAATCCGCAACACGGCCATGTCTTGGGCGCCCAGTCTTTCAACCGCCGCCGCATTAGGTAGCTACAATGATGAGACTTTCCTCAGCTTTTCGAAGAGTAAAATCATCGAAGCCCGTCAGATGGTCAACGCAACGATCGATACGCTGGGATTAAAGCGGCTACCTTCGCAGACGAACTTTGTTTACTTCCAATCAGGCAAGGACGCCAACGAGGTGCAGAAGGCTATGAATGCGAAGATGATTTCAGTTCGTGGACAGTACATGGACTATGCAGGCTGGACACGTGTTTCGATGGGCCGAATTGAAGATGTCGAACGCTTCTGCAAAGCCTTGCCCGAAGTCATTGGCGCTTAGGAAGGAGAACGACTTCTGACAGGAACGCAGTGACCCCGAAATGTCAGCAGCAGTCCCGTCAGAAGAGATCGTCGAGGCGATCCGATCAAATGGACTTAAAGGGCTGACGCTTGAAAAAGTTGTGATTGAGTAGCCTCGCCCTTGAGCGGGCAAATAACCTTATGCCAGAACGGCCGGAATCGGCGACTGCACTAACGCGCTCGCGCGCGAGTAGAACGTTGCGGCGCTGGGGATGAACATGACCGTTTGATGTCTCCGGGCAGCGCCC
>CALGEF010000377.1 GCA_937881755.1 uncultured Acidobacteriota bacterium | reverse complement strand
GCAGCGGGCTACGACGACGGAGGCGGTGAATTCGCCATTGATCGTCAGCACGTCGGTCGCCGGATTGCGCGTCACGGTGCCGCCGATCCGGGTGATCTCGCAGATCACACGCTCCACCTCTTCGCCGTGGAACAGCCGCAGCAACCGGTTCACTTCGATGTAGTGGTAGTCCCGGTCCGGGGTGAAGCCGACGAGGGAGTAAGCCCGGATCAGGCTGCCGAAGCGATGGGCATAGGCGCCGCTGGATGGCATGCCGTCTGCTTCGTCGATCACGAGGCCAGAAATATAGCCATGGCGCTGGAGCAGCCGTGTCAGGCGATCCAGCATCTCCTCGTCCGAAAACCGTCGGTTCCGGGCGGCGATGATCGCCTGCACCTTCTGAAACTGTTTCGGCTCGACGATGGCCTCGAAGGCCCCCTCTGACCTGATCCACATCTCCGGGCCATTGGCGACCCGCTTGCGCTTCAGCTTGAAGGAGCGCCGGTTGTAGACATTGTTGCCGATGTATTTCTCATTTG
Source organism: uncultured Acidobacteriota bacterium (assembly GCA_937881755.1). Taxonomy (GTDB): domain Bacteria; phylum Pseudomonadota; class Alphaproteobacteria; order Caulobacterales; family Hyphomonadaceae; genus Hyphomonas. The sequence continues at coordinate 2,890 of CALGEF010000377.1, read as the reverse complement.
TCAGGATCTGATGCACGGTCGAGCGGGTCCAGACGCGGCCGAGGTCGGTCAGGATACCGCGTTCGTTCAGTTCGGCCGCGATGTCGGTTTCTGACCGGCCGTGTTTCAGAAAACAGCTGTAGATCCAGCGAACGGTTTTCACTTCGGCCTCGGGCCCGGGCACAAGGATCACCCGGTCGGTCTGCAGGCTTTTGTGTTCGCCACGCTTCAGCTCGGCCTTCACCTCGCCGCGTTCGTCAAGCAGGACACGGCGAAGGCCAAAACCCGCCGGGCCGCCCTGTCGGTAGCCGAGTTCGATCAGGCGGCACTGCCCCGTGAAGACCTTGTGGGACAGCTCGCGACTGTACTCGCCTGCCATGGCGCGCTTGACGCTCTTGACGATGGTGGCAACCGGGCCGCCGTCATTTTCGAATTGCTCGGCGCAGTATTCGACCTGCTTGTTGGCGCGTCGGCAGATGTATTCGTAATAGGCAGGTTCATCGGCATCCTGAAACCGGCCCCACCGGCTGACGTCATATACCAGGATCACCTCGAGATCGGCCGTGCCGTCCTGCACATCTTGGATCAGTTGCTGCAAGGCCTCACGGCCCTCGATCCTGAGGCCACTTTTCCCGGCATCGGCATAAGAGCGCACCAGTTCGAAACCGCGTTCCTCTGCGTATTTGCGGATCGCGTCTGATTGGTTTTCGGTCGAGTATTTCTGGTGATCGGTAGACATGCGGACATATTCGACCGCCCTTCGCATTGGCGGGGTCTTGGCCGGTCCTTTCAATGCGGGCGGATCGATTCCGGCCATGTCCGTCTCCCGGTCAATTCATGCAGGCGTCTCCGTCTGGTCGGACCCGGGGTATGGGCTGGGGCGCAAAATGGAATCTGCCGCTGTGATGTCTTCTCCACAGGTTTATCGGAGGAGACTGCAGCGATGCGGATCAAGATGGGCACAGTTGTGCCGAAAATGGGCACAACTGTGCACTTGGTGGCGGATCAGGCCCGCTATCGCAGAGCGATTTCCGACGCGCTGAGTCGGGAGCTGGGTCCGACGCACCAGGCCATCAAGACGGCGATGCGCTGGACAGGGGCGAGCGAACGCACCGTGAAGTACTGGCTTTCAGGAGAACGGGGGCCAAGTGGAGAACATCTCATCCTGTTGGCGCAGCATTCCGACGCGGTTCTGATGACGGTTTTGACAATGGCCGAGCGGCTGTCGGAGCAGCGGCACAAATGTGCCGATTGTCCTGCGCATGAGCTGGTGTTGCTAAACCTCGGACAGGAACCGAAGTTGTCCGGGGGTTCATGACATGCTCAGAACGGCCTTACGCTACTCTACCCGGTCGTTCAGGACACAGGCCGCGACAACGTTCGTGCGGAGGTCAGATCAACCATTCTCCGCAGAGGGTGCGGCAGATGCCAATAGATCAGGCTTTGATGGCAGTTTTCTTGGCGTCTCTATCATCAATCGTGCTTGATGGCAGACTGCTGGCGGCAACGCACGTTGATGTCAGAATTGGCCCTAATTCTGTTGCCAAGAGGTTTTGGTGTGACTAGGTTGGCGTCAAATCGCGTTGATGACAGAATCGGCATATATATGGTCACCAAGCATTACGATCTTACAGATGCCGTTACCTATCACATCGGCACTTTTCCCCCATCTGCCCTCGACTATGAAGTGCTGCTTGGGCCGCTAGAAGAGGCTGCGGCCTCCCTTGCGCGGTACGATACGAAGATGTCGGGCATGGTGAACAGTGAACTTTTCCTCGCCCCCCTGCGCCGCCAGGACGCGGTCACCTCTTCCAGGATGGAAGGGACGATCTCGACCATCGAGGAGCTGTACCGACTTGAAGCCGAAGAGGATGCAGGCAGCACCGACCCTTACCGGGAGGCGCGCAACGACGACGTCGAGACCTACCTTTACTCGCGCGCGCTGCGCAATGCCCAGCAGGCGCTTGCCGAAGGCGCACCGCTTGGCGAGCATCTGATCCGCACCGCGCACCAGCAGCTGCTGTCCTTTGGCCGGGGAGCCCGCAAGCGCCCGGGAAGCTACAAAGTTGAACAGAATTACATCGGGGACGAACGCCGAGGAAAGATCTACTATGTTCCAATCGCCCCGGAGCAGCTGGGACCGGCGATGGCCGAACTGGTCTGCTACATCAACGAAAGCTCGATGCGGCCGCTGATCCGCACCGCCATCGCGCATGTAGAGTTCGAGGCCCTGCACCCTTTCGAAGACGGCAATGGCAGGATCGGTCGAATGCTGATCACCCTGATGCTCTGGAAGCTTGGCGTCCTGCATCAGCCGAACTTTTTCGTGTCGGGTTACTTCGAGGCGCACAAGGACGAGTACATCGAGCGGATGCGGGCCGTTTCCGCCACAGGCGATTGGACCGGCTGGGTGGTGTTCTTTCTCCGAGCGATGCACGCCCAGGCGACGGTCAACATCCAGACTGCCGACGCGATCTTCCGCCTGCACGGCGAGATGCGGGAACGGTTCCGCGAGGTGCTGAACTCGCAGTTCCACGATCAGGCATTGGACTTCGTCTTTGCTAGTCCAGTGTTCCGTAACGACCGCTTCGTCGAACGATCAGGAATTCCGCCATCGTCCGCTCGTGCACTTTCGCGACGCTTGGTCGAGGCTGGGCTTCTGCGCACGATCGAAGGAGCCTTGGGCCGTCGCGCCGCGATGTACGCCTTCGATCCCCTGCTTGATCTGCTGAAGGTCTGAAACGCAAAAAGACCCCACTTTTCAGTAGGGACTCGTCAAACGTTGAGGTGGCGTTGAGGTAAAACAGCGAGTGCTATACACAAGTGTTTTTGTCAGATTCCAAGTCTTTGTTATCCAACGGTAATTTGGTTGCGGGGACAGGATTTGAACCTGTGACCTTCAGGTTATGAG
>CALGEF010000376.1 GCA_937881755.1 uncultured Acidobacteriota bacterium | reverse complement strand
ATCCTCGCGGTCGGCCGTTATGGCGGTGAACGCGAGATCGAGCAGATCACGGACCGGGGAACAGCCTCCGAACGCGCCGCTCTCTTCTGGCGCTGGACGATGGGCTTCAATGCCTCGATGGAATCCATCCACCGCTGGGCCTGGTGGTTCGCCATTCTCTGCCCGATCACCGGTGGTATCGGTGTCCTCCTGACCGGCACGGTCGTGGACAACTGGTTCCTCTGGGGCGCCGACAACGGGTTCGCCCGCTTCTGAGGCAGCAAAAAGGGCAGGCGGCTCACCGCCTGCCCGCTGCACAGGCGAACTTAACTGGTGCCTGCCAGCCCCAAAGACCGGGCCCGGTTCATCCGGGTCCGGTCTGTTTTGTTGGAGGGGCGGTCTTGCCCGGCAGCGATACGGGACGATAAGAGCCGCCACGGCGTGAGAATAAATGCTACGGAGTTATACTCCGGGCATAATCGCACTTCTGAAGACCAACCAATCTTAAGCGCCACCCCGAAGGCACCCGAGACGGCAGGCGACCAGCGCAGGCAGCGGGTCCGCGCCTACCGCGCCCGCACGAGCCGCCACGCGCTCCACAGGCAGGCCGCATGCGTCAGCAGGCTGGCGAACAACACGCCGCCCACTATCCCATCCGGCGCCTCCGAGAGCGCGTTGCGCACCGCGGCCATCAGCAGCGCGCCGGAAATCAGGAACCACATCAGCGGCCAGGCCCAGGGCCGGTGCCCGCGGCGCGCCAGTAGAAAGGCCAGCATCGCAAACTCCACCGCCACGCCGATCAGCACGAGATCAAACATCCAGGGCTCAAGGGTCATCTGGGATCGTCCGCAAAAAGATCAGCCGAACGGGCCGTTCAACTGGACCACCTTGTAGTTGAGCCAGGCCGCAAACGACACCCAGACGAGATAGGGCAGCATCAGCAGGCCCGCGGCCCTCGAGAAGCGCGCGAGGAAGACCGCGATTACCGCGACCGAGATCCACAGTGTTGCAACTTCCGCCAGCGCCCAGTCGGGCCGGCGCAGCGTGAAGAATACCGCGCTCCAGGCAATGTTCAGTACGGCATTGATAAAGAAGAAGATCACCAGCAGAAACCGGTCCCGCTGTGTTGTCGCGTCGCGCCAGCCGAACGTTGCCGCGAGCGCGGCCAATGCAAAGATGATCGTCCAGCCAGGCGCAAAGGCCCAGTCCGGCGGATTGAGCAAGGATTTCTCGAGCCCGGTATACCAGGCATCGATGCGCGTCATCGCGCCGCCCACGGTCGCAGTGGCCAGTGCGGCGCCCGCCGCGATCAGCAGCGGCCGCCCAGGAATCACGTCTGTTTTGGCCTGGCAGGGGCGAGGCCGAGAAGGTGCGCCGTATCCTTCAGGAAGATTCTGAGATGCGCCATGTGATCCGGCTTGCCGAGACGCTTGTTGAGATAGGCGTCCCAGGTCAGGCGTTGCACGTCCTTGTCATTGCACATCGCAACAAAGCCTTCGCGGCGCTTGTCGGAGCGGTACCAGAAATGCTGCATGATCCCGAGGATCATGAACACCTGCCCATGCGCCTTCATGTAGCGCTTGCGCGTGGCGGCAAGGGCCGTGACATCGCCCGTTTCGATCAGCTCACGGATGGCGGTCGCCGCCTCGCGCCCGCCGAGCATGGCGTAGTAGATGCCCTCGCCGGAAGCCGGCGCAACCACGCCGGCAGCATCGCCCGCAAGGATCACATCACGTCCGTTGTCCCAGCGCTTCAGTGGCTTCAGCGGGATCGGCGCGCCTTCCTTGCGCACCAGCTGGGCCTGGTCGAGGCCGATATCCTTGCGCAGCGTACGGATCGCATCGCGCAGCGAGAAACCCTTGTTGGCGCTGCCGACACCAACGCTGGTCGTCTCTCCATGCGGGAACACCCAGGCATAGAAATCCGGCGACAGGCGGCCCTGATAATAGATATCGCAGCGCGCCGGATCGAAGCCTTCAGTCGGCGTCGGCGACTTGATGATCTCGTGATAGGCGAACACGCATTTCGTCTCCCCGCCGCCGGGAATCGCCTCGGCTGCTACGCGGGACTTGGCGCCGTCTGCGCCGATGACCGTACGGGTACGGATCCTGATTGTCTCCGAACTGTCATCCTTCGGCTTGTAGACAATGTTCGCCAGGCCATCCGCTTCGCGCTCAATGCCGGTGAAGCTTCCGGCGCGGCGTTCGCAGCCAGCTTTCGCCGCGCGGGCGCGCAGCCATTCGTCGAAATGCTCGCGGTCGACCATGCCGACCGCGCCGCCCTCGACAGGCATGTCGACGACACGGCCCGAGGGGGCAATCATCCGCGCGGCCCGGGCGCGGGCAACGATGATGCTTTCCGGAATGTCAAAATCCTCGATCAGGCGCGGCGGGATCGCGCCGCCGCAAGGTTTGATGCGTCCGGCCTTGTCGAGCAGCAGCACGCGGTGCCCGGTCTTTGCCAGGTCATGCGCCGAAGTTGCACCGGCCGGCCCGCCGCCGACAATCACGCAGTCATAGATGTCATCGGTGGACTGAGGGGTCATGTCGGTTCTCCGCTTCGTACGGCTATGAATTCGCTGCTGGGCAATACCGGCAGTCGAAGAGTATCTGCGCCGGTCTGGCCGACGCGAAGGGCAAGGGCTGCGGCCAACAGGAAGGTCAGGCCTTCAACTGCAAAGACGAGGGCAAAAGCCGGGGCAGGGGCGTCCATCAGGAGGCGGGCCAAATCCACGGCGGCGGCGCCGAGGAAGCCGCCGAGGCCAAAGGCTAACGCCTGTGCGGCGCCCCAGACACCCATCCGCGTGCCTTCGCGCTGTTTCGGCCCGGCGCTCGCGAGCGTCATCATCGAGCCGATGGCCGCCACTGCAAAGGCGCCGTTGGCGACACCCAGCGCAATCACGTTCGGCACCAGTGGCCAGTCTGCACCCATCGCCTGTGTGCCCAGTCCGAGCGCCAGCAACGCTGCGGCCGAGGCAATACATCCGCCCACGGTCCATCCGCGCATGAAGCCCGCGCGGGACTTACCTATCATGGTTCCCGCCACGGCGGTGATAATCATGCCGACCAGCGTGCCCATGTTCTGCACACCGGCCAGCTGCGTCGAGCTGCCGGCATCATAGCCATGCACAAGACCGGCAAAGGGTTCGAGAATCAGGTCCTGCGCGCTGTATGCGAGCATCGAGACGAAGACGAAAACCGTGAACCGTCGCGCCTGCGGATCGGCCCAGGTCTCGCGCAGTGCAGCGCGAAAAGCCTGGCCATCGTTGGCGGAGGGCGCGGCAGCGGCCTGCTGCGCCGACGCAGGTTCCAGTCCGCGCAAGGCCAGGAAGGCGACGACCAGTGCAATCGCCGAGACCACCGAGGTGACGAGAATCAACCGGTCGAAACTGAACGGCTTCAGGAATCCTCCGCCGATGCCGGCGGTCAGCACGAAGCCCATGATCATCATGATCCAGACAATCGCCGCCGCAGCGGCCTTGCGGGACGGCTCGGTCCGGATGGCCAGCAACGCAAGAAGATTTGTACCCGCCGCGCCAACGCCGGCGCCGATCAGGCCATAGGCGAGGACGGACAGCCCCAGGCCCGCCCAGAAACTCGAGGGGATCAGCGAGGCGGCAAACGCCGCACTGATGGCGCCGAACGCGAGCACCGCCATGCCGCCAAGAATCCACGGCGCGCGGCGCCCGCCCGCATCGGCGCCGTAGCCCCAGCGGGGGCGCGACATCTGCACGGCATAGTGCCAGCCGACGAGCAGTCCGGGAATCGCGGCGGCGAGGCCGAGCTCGACGGCCATCACGCGGTTCAGTGTGGAGGTCATCAGGATGACGATGGCGCCGAGCGAAGTCTGCACGAGGCCTAGGCGGATGATGCCGAGCCAGCCGAACGAAGGGGAGGCGCCTGCGTTCATCCGGCGATCGACCAGGGCTGGACGGCAAAGGCGCTGACAAGCATTCCAAGCACGAACAATGTGACGCCGGTTGCGCTGTACCAGATCGCCTTGCCGCGCGGATCTCTCAGCAGGTCGATCATCAGCAGCAGCTGCGCGCAGAGAAGTCCGGTGATTGCCACCGCATGGAATGGTTTTCCGATCCAGGCGAGCATGCAGATCACCGCAACCTGCGAGACGCCCATGATCACGCAGGCGACCAGTGCCGCCCGGTCCGGACCAAGCTGCGCGGGCAGGGAACGCACGCCCATCAGACGGTCGCCTTCGATCGATTTGAAATCGTTCAGCGTCATGATCCCGTGCGCACCAACCGAGTACGCGAGTGCAAGGAAGATAATCAGCGGATGCGGAAAGGCGCCCAGCATGACCGCCGCGCCGGTAAACCAGGAGATGCCTTCATACGAAATCCCGACTGCCGCATTGCCCCACCAGCCATTCAGTTTCAGCCTGAGGGGCGGGGCACTGTAGGCCCACGCAAAGAACACCGCCACCAACGTCGCGGCGAAAGCCCAGACACCGAGCGCAAGGCCGAGCAACAGGGAAAGGCCCGACCAGGTGATCGCGAGGTATAGGCCCCACTTTCCGGGAATCCGGCCCGACGGAATTGGCCGGTTCGGCTCGTTGATCGCATCGACATGCCGGTCGTACCAGTCGTTCACCGCCTGGCTCGACGCACACACCATCGGCCCCGCGAGCAGCATGCCGCCGAGCAGGAGATGCATGTTTCCGAAGAAGGGCTGGCCGCTCGAAACAGCGCCGCACATGAAGGCCCACATCGCCGCAAACCAGGTGACCGGTTTGAAAAGTTCCAGCACGGCAGCCAGCTTCGGAAGCTGGTTTGACTGCACTGGGACCGGCGTATGCATCATGCCTGTACGCTAATGTTGACAGAGTGGAGTGTCAACGCAGATTGACGCCCTGAGTCTCCGATTTTCGGCCGCTCCGCGCGCGAATCATATCCCGCGGAAAGGCAGGCGCATCAGGCCTTGTCGTCGATTCCGAAGCGCTTGAGCTTGGAATACAGACCCTGCCGGCTGAGGCCGAGGATTTCGGCAGCGGAGGCGCGGTTGTCGTCGGTCAGCTTGAGGGCCGCCTCGACGCAAAGCCGTTCGATCAGCGTGGTCGAATCGCGCACGATGTCCTTCAGGGGCATCCTGCCGACGAGGTTCGTCAGGTGGTCGACCGAGCGCGGCAATTCTTCGCCCGGCGGTGGCTCTGTCGCGAAGCGGCGTGTAACGATCCGTACTGAAAAGGCGTAGAAGCCCGGCCGTGCAATGCTGGTAGAGACGGCCGAGACTTCGACCTGTTCTTCGGCATTGAACCGGTCGCGCAGCACGGTTGCGAAATTGCGCGCGGTGCCATTCGTTTTCAGGGTCGAGATCAGCACGTTGAGATCGGTGGTCGAACGGCCGAGATATTGCGACAGGCGCGCACCAGTCGCGTGTTCTTCTTCACTGAGATGCGCCATTTCGAGGAAGGCGCGATTCGCAGCGAGGATTCGCAGGTCTTCATCGGTGACGACAAACGCATCGGGCAGGTCTTCAAGCGCGCGCAGCAGCTGGGCGCGGTCGCCGTCACCCTGGTGCGGGCCGATTCCCTCGCCGCCGATCTTGATCACGAGGCGGGCGTCGAGACCTTGTCCGAACACGGACGCTGTCAGGTCGACTTTCTTGCCGCTGGCAAGTTCGGTCTTCTCCGATGTCGAATTTCCCGTCGCGAGCGCCTTGGCCGCCATGCGCTCCACGACGCGGGCAGCACGCGGTGCAAACAGGCCGGGGAAGTCGGCGCGCGACAGACGGTCGGGCTCGATGCCGAGGGCTTTTCCGGCCGACCGGTTCGCCGCCTCAACGAG
>CALGEF010000375.1 GCA_937881755.1 uncultured Acidobacteriota bacterium | reverse complement strand
GTCGTTGATCGAAAGCGGCGGCACGGGATCGCGCGTGTCGGCAGGCTCCGCGCGCCAGGCGACGATTTTATCAAACCAGTCTCGGAAGCCAGGCGTGTTGAGTGAGAGCGACACTTCGCTGTCGCGCGCGGGACCGAGCGGTACAAAGTCGAGATCGTAGGTCTCTCCGGACACCGTAAAGACAACATACCCGCGTGGTTCGCCAAGACGACCGAGCGACATCGGCACGCCGTCATAGCCGAAATCGCCATTCCACCAGCCGCCGGACGTTGCCCCTGCAATCACGTGCGGGAAGGGTAGCGCCCCCACGCCCACCGCGCCGCTCCAGCCTGAAAAGTGATCGCCCGGCCGGAAAACCTCAATTGTATGGGTATGGCCGGAAAAGGAGATCGCCGGGCGGTCTGCGATCAGCTGGTGAATGTCGGCGAGATTGTCGGTCTGGTGTTGAGTAGAGGTCTGGTCGACGAACGAGGCAAAAGGGATGTGGTGGAGCAAGACGATGCGCCGATCTGGCGGTGTCATTTCGACGAGGCGCTTGAGCCAGGTCATCTGCGTATCGGTGACGCGGCCGTTATAGGCCTTGCGCCCGCCGGTCACGCAAAACTCCCTGCCCGGGCGTTCAGCATCCTCTTCATTGCACGGATAAACCACATTATCGAGCGCAACATCAAGCGCATCACCAATCTCGAAGGCGTAATAGGCCGGAGCGGCAAGGCGGCGCCAGCTGTCGGCGGAATCGGCATCGGAATCGGCGTCGAAGTCGAAATCGTGATTTCCATGCACAAAATATTGCGGGGTCTGCATGGCGGCGCCGAGCGCCTGCAGTCTCGGCAGGAGGTCGAGATCGTCGCCCACCACGTCGCCCACATAGATCGCGCAATCGCGCTGCACACCGCTGGTGACAATATCTGCTACAAGGCTGTCGCGCAGATAGCCAAGCTCTGAGTTGTTGTAGGTCTGGCTGTCGCCGATGATGAGGCACGAAGTGTCTGGTTGCTGCGGCGCCCGGATCAGGGGGAAGTTAATCGTCCCGGGGGCAGGCCCGGTGGGCGCCAGCCCGCCGTAGCGCAGCCGCTTGGGTGAACCGCCGGGTTTGTGTTCGTAGGCGAACTGGGGGACCCAGGCCGCATTGGTCGGCGTGCGCCAACCGCTGGGCTGGATGACAAAGACCGACATGTCTGCCCGTACCGGCAGCCGGTAGGCGCCCGAAGCGTCGGTGCGGACGATATCAAGGCCGTTGGAAACAAGCACGCCCGGCACGGCCGTTTCGCCAGACTGGCGTCGTCCGTCGCGATTGGTATCGTCGAACACATGGCCGCTGATTGTACCGCGCGGACTGCCATCGCTTCTGATTACCTCGATGTCCGCAAAATACGGCTCTGTCGCCGCTGCCTCTGCCTGCTCCGGAACGTTCTGCTCAACCGGCGCCATGGCGCAGCCGCTTAGGAGCAAAAGCGTGACAGAAGGTATGAGGTGGAAAAGACATCCCGTTGTCATTGTTAATGTATATCATTCATTTGCTGCGGTTGCGTGAAGGCGCGCCCGGTTTCCGCGTCAGTCGCAGCGCCTTTGTGCTGAAGGCAATCGCCAACTTCATGAGCGGCTGCGAGAGGGCCCCCTCTGTCAGTGTGGTCTTAAGGACAAGCCATCTGAAGCGCGTAGTGTTCGCGGTTCCGGAGCGCATCCCATCACGACCAGGGATGGTCCGGCGGACTGCGCGGAGCCCGTAAGCTGCCGGTTTTCTCCGATCCCCGGATAACCGGGCAGCCGGTCCGGGGCATAGGCGAGCCGGCAGACCACACGTGCGCCCGCCGCGGGTGCGACCGCGCCGGGATGCCCCCAGAAGCGCAGGAGGCCGGAGGATGCCTGACGGGTCCATTGGATACTCACCTGATCGGGGACGGCCGCCCCTCGTCCGTGCCGGGGCTGCCTGCCCATGCAGTGATCGCCAAAGGGTCGATCACCCGGTCCGCATCAACATCGCCCGGGGCTCCAGGCGTCCATCTGCGGCGCCCTTCCTCCTGACCGGTGCAGGCCGCGAGCGCCTGCTCCCTCACCCGGCCGCGCGGGCGTTCGAGCCGCGCCGCCACCGCGTCAAGCGTTTCTGCCAGTGCCAGGGGCGTGTGCGCGGTCAACGCTTCCGTCTCAGCAGCCATATTCTTGCTTGTCGGTGATCCGTTTGCCTTGCTGCTTCACACGATAGTCCGTCTCTGAACAAAATCTGCTCGCCCTCGCCGGCTGCCGGGTCTTCACCACGGGCGCTCCAATGACCGTCTTCGGCGAAGTCCGGCCTGGCTCCCACAAGGCGGGCAAATGACATGATTGGATCGACCTGGTCGGTACCGGAGTTAGACGGCGGGAGCGTTGGCCCATCCTGGCAGATGATCAGGCCTTTCTTCCGGAAGCGAAAGAGTTCTAAAATGCGACCTCTCAGCCGGAGCGGCTCCAGGCTTGACGAAAGCGGTCAACATCATTTGCGAGCACGCGGCTTCGTGCCCGACGGAGCGACCCTGAATGACTAGAGTTCAACTTGCCCGCGTGCTGCTGATTGCAAGCATACTGTATGTCATCGGATTTTATTTCGTCGGCGCCGCTATAAAGCCCGGCTATTCTCAGCTTTCCAACTTCGTCAGCGAATACAACGCGACGGGAACGCCCTGGGCAGGTGCGCTCACCTATGCGGGTTTTCTCACCACCACACTTTTCTTGTCAGCTTTCTTGTTCGCCTGCGCGCCGCTTCTGCAGGTTTCCGGAGCAAGCCGCATGGGTCAATGGCTTCTATGGTGTGTGCCAGCATCGTACTTTCTCGCCGTGGTCGCTCCGTGCGATGCAGGCTGCCCGCTCGAAGGTTCATTGAGCCAGCTCCTGCACAACGCTTTCGCGATCATCGCCTATTTCGGCATGGGCGCCAGCATTGCCCTGCTGTCCTTCGCTCCGGGGTTTCGACCGTTTCCGGTGCGCCGCAGCTTCCTGTTTCTATCGGGTATCGCCTTCCCACTTGTGTTCTTCGCGATGGTCCGGCCTGAGCTGGAGCCCTGGGGCGGCCTGTTACAACGCTCACTCGACATAGCGCTCGCCACGTCCCTGATTCTTGTGGTGTGGACACTCCCTGGGCCACGTCAGCAAGCAAAGGTGCGCACTCGGTAGGCGCGTGGCAATTCGCAGCGCGCCAGGTTTTCGGCGCACTCGCGCTGAGTGGCCGGGAGGAGGCCCCTGCGCCAGGGGGCAAGTGGCCGTGGGTTCGTCCGGGAAATGCGCAGGGGTATGGATATGCCGCGGGGCCGCCTGGCTCAGCGCCGGATGCGGATTTTGCAGGAAGTCAGCATCGAGTTCGGTCAACCCGAACCCTTTGGACAGCTTGTCCGCGTTATCACCGGCTTTCAGCCGCTGAAATTGCATTCGTCAGAAAACAAACAGAAATTGTGCTTCAGGCGCTTCTGCTTTCTGCAACCCGCCCGGCGCTTGACGGTTGATATGAATTCGAGTACTTTGTATTTTAAAGTACTTGAAGGAGACAAAAGAATGACTGCGCCCGGAACCCTCTCGAGTGACCTCGCCTATGTTCGTGACCTCGCCGAAGCGGGCCAGAACGCCCCGCTGCTCGGCGGACGCTTCCTCGTGATGTGGGGCGGGCTGGTGTCGCTGGCCTATGTCGGACACTTCCTGATCGCGAGCGGCGCCTTTGGCCTCACGCCATCCGCCTACGGGATCATGTGGCTGGGATTCGGGCTTGCCGGCGGCATCGGTCAGTTCCTGCTTGTCTCGGCCCTGCGCGGCAAGCCGGGTGGCGCCTCTACCGGAAACCGGGTCCAGGGCGTCCTCTGGACCACGTCGGGTATCTTCCTGTTTGTCTATTTCGCGGGGCTGATGGCGCGCGTGTTCTTCACGGGTGAAGGCATCGAGGGCTTTTACTGGTCAGTCCCGATGGTGCTCGGCCTCTACGGCATCGGCCAGTTCGTCACCGGCGCCGTGACCGGCAGCTCGGCTCTTAAGTTCGCCGGCTTCGCCGCTTTCGCCGGCGTGCTCGCCGCGACCTTCCTGACGGGTACGGAATACATCTGGCTTGTCGGCGCAGCCTCAGCCTTCACCGCGGTGTTCATTCCCGGCCTGTTGATGATGCGCGCCGAACCCTCTGAAACCGTCTGACCGGAGGCCCGGCGATGAGCGAGGACAACCCTTTCGACCATAACGGCATCGACGATGTTATCCACGGACGTCTCCGCCTCGGCGTCATGGCTTACCTGTCGGCTGCCAGCCCCGCGATCTTCGGCGAACTGCGCGACAAGGTCGGCGCCACAGACGGCAACCTGTCGACCCACCTGAAGAAGCTGGAAGAGGCAGGGTACGTCACGCAGGAAAAGCGCTTCGTCGGCAAAAAGCCCCAGACGCGCGTCTTCCTGACAGACAAGGGCCGCAAGGCCTGGATACTCTGGATCCAGCGGATGGAAGCCATAATGCGGGCAGCGGAATGAGGATCACGGCGAGTTGAGTTGAACCACCGGGCCTGCCTGTGCGTATTGCAGGCATGACCCAGTTGATCTTTTCCCGCCGCCTCTTCCTCGCCTCCGGCGCCGTGGCCGTTCTCGCCGCCTGCTCCGGCGGCACACCCAAGGCCAGCGCCTCCTCCCCGTCCCAGTTTACCGATGACGAGTGGCGCGCGCTCAGGGAAGAAGACTGGAAAACCCGTCTGTCTCCCGGAGCCTTCGCCGTGCTGCGCAAGCACGATACCGAGCGTGCGTTCACCTCGCCCCTCAACGACGAAAAACGCGCCGGTACTTTCCACTGCGCGGGCTGCGACCTGGCGCTCTTCCTGTCCGACGTGAAGTTCGACAGCGGCACCGGCTGGCCGAGTTTCTGGGACTTCATTCCGGGCACGCTCGCCACCAGCATTGACCGCAAGCTCTTCATCGCGCGCACGGAGTATCACTGCGCCCGCTGCCTCGGCCATCAGGGCCACGTCTTCGAGGACGGCCCGCCGCCGACCGGCCTGCGGTACTGCAATAACGGTGTCGCGCTGACCTTCAAACCCGCCTGATGGGACTCCCTCTCGCCGCCCAGGCGAGGGGGAGTTCCAGTCAGTAGAAGACCGACGCCGCCAGGAAGGCGAAGAAAAAGCCGATTGCATAAAGCGCAACGCTCAGTCCCCAGACAATCCAGCTGACCTGGCGTGCCCGCGCGCAGGCGGCTGCCTGCGCCTTGTCAGCCGGGCAGGGCAGGCTGCGCGCGTGCCATTGCCAGGCGCCCGAGACGAGCAGCAGCACACCTGCCACGCCAAACACCAGCGCCTTGTTCCTGCCAAGCCACACCAGCTGCGGCACCGCTTCGATCAGCCCCGCCATCACGGCCCCGGCTCCAAGGCTGACCAGCAGCGCCGGCAGGGCGCAGCAGATCAGCGTGCCGGTGGACGTGAACAGCGAGAGAAACGCCGGCAGCGTACTCGGCGGGCGGATTTCATCGGTGTCCGTCATTTCGCGGCATTCCGGTCAACCGAGACCAGCGAGTATCCGGCCTTGCGGATCAGTTTCCCGAGGGCGGCGTCGTCCAGCGATCTGCCGGGCTTCAGGTCAACGCGAACCTGTCCCCTTGAGAGGTCGACATGGACTTTCTGCACGGCCTCGTCCCTGCCGACGATCTTGCGGATCGACTGGGCGCAGAAGTCGCACACGAGGCCGTTCACTTCGGCCATCAGGATTTCGCCGGGTGCAGGTTCGGCCATGGCGGACGTCTCCGGAGAGGCAAGAGCGGCTGGCATCGTCATCGATACCGCCGCGGCGAGAGCGAGAGTTTTCAGGAGTTTCATGAGATGGGTCCTTTGAGAATAAGTGTATCAGAAGCGCCAGGTCCAGTTGAGCAGGAATTCTTCCTCCTCAAGCGTGTAGCCGGCCTCGACGAGCAGGGGGCCCTTGAAGAAGCGCAGCAGCGGCGTCACCGTCACAGGCTCTTCCGCTTCCGGATGGTTTTCCACCTGCACCATGGCCCAGGTATGGAGTTCGCCGAACTCCGCCACATAAGGCGCAACGCCCAGCCGGGCGGCGTGCGAAAGGCTTTCATCCGCGCCGAAGTCGCGTGCGCGAACGTCATAGGAGACGAACACCCGCCGGGTTTCCCAGTCCGCAGCAACGCCCGCAAAACTGCCCGGTTCAGTCTCCCCGTCCCCGAAGGGGGCGACG
>CALGEF010000374.1 GCA_937881755.1 uncultured Acidobacteriota bacterium | reverse complement strand
GCCCAGGCTGATCGTCACGCACAGGCGGTGGCCGCCATGCACGCAGCCTTCGCCGCCGAGCACGCGCACCAGATCCTGGAAATAGTGGCGCGCGTCTGCCTCGGTTGCGAACAGGCCGGCGGCCGCGAACTCCTCGCCGCCAAGGCGCGCCATCACGCCGCTTTCAGGCTCCATCGCGCGCATCGCTCCGCCGACCGACTTCAGGATATTGTCGCCCGCCTCGTGGCCATGCTCATCGTTGACGCGCTTGAAATTGTCGATGTCGGCAATCCCGCAGGCGAGGACGCCTTCGCCCAGCGCGGCCCGGCCCTGAAGCTGCGCCGCCGCGGTGAAGAAGGCGCGCCGGGTAGGCAAGCCCGTCAGTTCGTCACTGTTGGCCAGTCGGTGATTGGCCAGCGCAAGGCGCTCGGCTTTCATCTGTGCCCGCAGGATGAAGAAACTGCAGGTCGGCGCAATGATCATCCCCAGTACGATGCAGGAAATGCAGACCGACGCGTGATCAACCACCGGACCGGTCTGCAGCCAGAACCAGGTCGCCACCATCGAAGCCAGCACCGAGCCCGCCGTGATCAGCGCGCCCGTCAGGATGGCTTTGCGAAGGGCAGTCGTCACAGGCAGGCGGTTCTCGGATTTCGATCCGTACACATACACCGCCATGCTTAAGTCCGGCCCCAGATGATCGGTGCAATTTGATCGATTTGGCCTGACATCGGCGCAATATTCATCTTATGTTCCTTGCCGTCATCGCCGCCCAGGCCCCCTTCCGTTAGCCAACGCCTGCCGCTACACCGCGCGCATGCTGAAAACGCGCATCATCCCCTGCCTCGACGTGAAAGACGGCCGCACCGTGAAGGGCGTCAATTTCGTGGACCTGAAGGATGCCGGCGATCCCGTAGCCCTCGCCCGCGCCTATGACGCGCAGGGGGCCGACGAGCTCTGCTTCCTGGACATCACGGCCAGCCATGAAGGCCGGGGCACATTGCTCGAAACAGTCAGCCGCACGGCGGAGGCCTGTTTCATGCCCCTCACCGTCGGCGGCGGCGTTCGCTCGGTGGACGACATGGTCGCCCTCCTGCGGGCGGGCGCGGACAAGGTGGCGATCAATTCCGCCGCGGTGTCAGACCCAGACCTCATTTCGGCCTGCGCCGCCAAGGCAGGCCGGCAATGCGTCGTGGTGGCGATCGACGCCCGTAAGACCGGCGACCATTGGGAGATATTCACCAAGGGCGGCCGTGAGGCGACGGGCATTAACGCGGTTAACTTCGCCCGCCTCGCCGCCTCGAAAGGGGCCGGCGAAATCCTTCTGACCTCGATGGACCGCGACGGGACCAAGACCGGATATGACATCGCCCTCCTCAAGGCCGTGTCCTGCGCCGTTACCATCCCGGTCATCGCCAGTGGCGGCGCCGGCAGCGTGGCGGACTTTGCCCCGGCCGTTCTCGAAGGCGGGGCAAGCGCGGTGCTCGCCGCATCGATCTTCCACTTCGGCGAGGCCACCCTTGCCGAAGCGCGCGACGCCCTCGGCAAGGCAGGCGCCCCGGTGCGGACCGTTTAGTCCGCAAACACCGCCTTACGTTTCTGCATCTCGGCCATCACGGCCTCGATCTGGTTCGGCGTGCGCATGATTTTCAGCTGCTCACTGCTTTCCAGGGCGAGGAGTTCCGCATCCGTGGAACCGGCCATCGCATTGCACAGAACCTTCGCCCCGCGCATGGCGGCCGGGTGCTTGCCGGCGATGAGTTTGGCGTGCCAGAGGGCGTCCTCGAGCGGTGTCTCCGAAAGCTTCGTGGCGAAGCCGAAAGCATGCGCCTCGCTGCCCTTGAATTCGCGGTTCGTGTAGGTCAGCTCGCGGATCACATCATCGCGCACGTTGCCCCGCCACAGCGGGAAGCCCGCCATGTCGGGCACGAGGCCCCATTTCATTTCCATGATGGCGCAGCGGGTGTCGGGATGGATGATGCGGATATCAGCCCCCGACATGATCTGGAACCCGCCGCCGAAGGCGATGCCGTGCACGGCAGCAATCACCGGGACGGGAAGTTCCCGCCAGCCCCAGGCGACATGCTGGGCGAGGTTGGCGACGCCGTGGCTGCGGCTGCCGAGGCTGCCGGTGGCGCCTTCGCCCTGTTTCTTGCCGTCGCCGGGCTGGGCCATGGAGGAGAGATCGAGCCCCGCGCAGAAGGCGCGCCCTTCGCCGGACAGGACCACGGCGCGCAGGCCCTTGGTATTGTTCAGCTGGGCGATCGCCTCGACGATGCCAGCGAACATCGCGGGGTCGAGGGCATTCATCTTGTCGGTGCGGATCAGGCGGACATCGGCCACGCCGTCGTCGAGCATCGTGATGGAAATGCGATCTTTCATGGGAACTCCTTCGTTTGGACCAAAGCTGGCCCCCCTTACGCTGCGTTCGTCAAGCTTGGCCGGGTGACGCGGACGCCGGGGAACGGTAAACGGCTTGCAACAGGAGCCTGCCCCATGACCGACCTTGCCTCCCCTGCCCGGCTGTCCGCCGCCCTCGCGCATCTCGCCGGAGCCATCGATGCCCGCGCCAAAGACGGCGATGCGGGCAGGAGCTGGACCGCGAAACTGCTGGCCAAAGGGCCCGGCACCTGCGCCGCCAAGGTCGCCGAAGAAGGCGGCGAACTGGCAGACGCGGTGCGCGGCGAGAGCGACGGCCGCGTGGCGAGCGAGGCGGCGGATGTGCTCTACCATGTCTTTGTGGCCCTCCGGTCGCGTGGTGTAAGCCTCGATAGTGTGGCCGCGGCGCTGGAAGCCCGCCAGGGTACCAGCGGGCTTGACGAGAAGGCGGGGCGTGGGGCTTCGGACCCTTGAGAGCCCTACCCAGGCCTCCGGCCGCGCGGCAGCTTCGAGCCGGGTAAGCAGCACGTCATTGGCCAAGCGGCTGCGAGCCTTACGCTACACCCCTCCGGCCGGAGTTAAACTCAGCCTCACCCCGCGCCGCACAGGCCGGATAGAGGCCAAAGTCCGATCACCCCGAGAGCAGACGAGAACCAGACGACACGACGTGCACGGATTGCAACGCGGGATGCGGCCACCCTGAGAGGCAAAAGGCCAGACTTGCACCCGCGGCAAGCGCGCCCTGGAAAAATGTAACCCATCCTGATCAGGCCTCTACAAAACGCCCGCCCGGCCCTTACGCAACACCTCTGCCTGCGCCAGCCGCATGCAGAAGATGTCTTTACTTCCGGAACTCTCAAACCCGAAGAGAAGTCACTTCCTGCCGGGCGGCTTCACAGCTTGCAGCGTCGTGGTTTTCACATCGCGGCCCGTGCCGACTTTCTTGCCGTAGCTGGGGGCGCCGGCAGAGGCGCCAGAGACGGCGCCGCGTGTAGTTCTGTCCGTGAGCGGAACGATAGCCATGGCGGCGGGGTTGATCGGGTGTTCATCAAAGAGGGAGGCGAGCTGCTCCGTCATCGCGCCGCCGAGCTGTTCGGCGTCGACGATAGTGACAGCGCGCTTGTAATAGCGCGTCACGTCATGACCGATACCGATGGCGATGAGTTCGACCGGTGAGCGGTTCTCGATCTCGTCGATCACCTGCCGGAGGTGGCGTTCAAGATAGTTGCCGATGTTGACGTTTAGAGTGGAATCGTCGACCGGCGCGCCGTCCGAGATCACCATCAGGATCTTGCGTTGCTCGGGGCGCGCCAGCATCCGGTCGTGCGCCCAGAGTAGCGCTTCGCCATCAATATTCTCTTTCAGAAGGCCTTCGCGCATCATCAGCCCGAGATTGCGGCGCGCGCGGCGCCACGGCATATCGGCGGACTTGTAGATGATGTGGCGGATATCATTGAGGCGGCCCGGGCCGCTTGGTTTTCCGGCCTTGATCCAGTCCTCCCGGCTCATGCCGCCTTTCCAGGCCTTGGTCGTGAAACCGAGGATTTCGGTTTTCACCGCGCAGCGCTCCAGCGTGCGGGCGAGAATGTCCGCGCAAAGAGCCGCCACCATGATAGGGCGGCCGCGCATGGAGCCGGAATTGTCCAGCAGCAGCGTGACGATCGTGTCGCGGAACTTGGTGTCGTCTTCCTGCTTGAAGGAGAGCGGCGCGGTGGGGTCGGTGATAACGCGCGTGAGGCGGGCGGTGTCGAGTACGCCTTCCTCGAGATCGAACGACCAGGAGCGGTTCTGCTGCGCCATCAGGCGGCGCTGCAGCTTGTTAGCAAGCTTGGCGACAGCGCCCTGCAGGCCCTGCAGCTGGTGGTCCAGATAGGCGCGCAGCCGGGTCAGTTCCTCGCCATCGCAGAGGTCCTGCGCCTGCGCGGTCTCGTCATGGGCGCGGGTGAAGACGGAATAGACGAACCGGTCACGCTCGTCGCCCTGCTGGTAATTCGGGCGCAGTGGCTTGGAGCCGTCGTCTTCTTCGTCTGGCGAGTCGTCGGCGTCGAGATCGGCGTCCTGGTCGACGGAGACGTTGGCTTCTTCGCCGTCTATGTCTTCTGTCTCGCCCGCCTCCATCTGCTCGGCGGAGGCGCCCATCTGCTCTTCCGTAGACGTATCATCGTCACCGGTCTGCGTCTCGGTGTCTTCCTGCTGCTCGGCGTTTTCCTGCTGGTCGGCCTCTACATCCTCGCCGGGCACGTCCGAGGCCGTCAAGTCACGGATGATCGAGCGGATAGTCCTGGAGAACCGGGCCTGATCGTGCAGCTGGTCCATCAGGCCGTCGATGGCCTTGCCGGCGCGCGTTTCGACCTTTTCGCGCCAGACATCGGCGACACGGCGGGCGCTTTCCGGCAGTTCGCGGCCCGTGAGCTTTTCGCGCAGCAGGAATTCGAGGGCGGGCGCGAGGATAGCCTCAGGGTCTTCGGAGCCAGCGCCGAAATTGGTGGACTTGCAGCGATGGTCGAGCGCGGCGTCGAGATTGCCGGCGGTACCGAGCATGGCATTGGCGCCGAGGCTTTCGATGCGCGCGGTCTCGGCGCCTTCATAGACGCGGCGGGCGAGATCGCCCTGCGGTCGGTGGGCGAGGTGGGCGGCGGGATTGTGGTGCGCGCGGCGGAGCGCCATGGCGTCGGCCTCGCCGCGGATGCGGGCGGCGAGTTCGGCGCTGATCTCGATTGGCGGCTGGCGCAGTACGATCCGGTCGCCCTGATCGCCGGCATCATTGCCAAAACCGACCTCGATCTCGCGCTCCGCGCTCATCGCCTTGGTGGTGACAGCGAGCGCGGCCTTGAAGAGCTCCTGGGGTGTGGTGTCCTTTGCCATCCGCCGTGCGTGGGCGCCTGCCCTACGCCACCTTCACCATAAGGGCGCTCTCAGGCAGCTCGGTCCCAAAGCAGCGCTGGTACATCTCGGCAACAAGGGGGCGTTCAAGTTCGTCGCACTTGTTGAGGAAGGTCATGCGGAAGGCGTGGCCGATATCGCCGAAGATGGCGAAGTTCTCAGCCCAGGTGATGACGGTTCGCGGGCTCATGACGGTGGACAGGTCGCCGGCCATAAAGGCGTTACGTGTGAGATCGGCGAGGGTGACCATCTTCGAAATCAGCCCTTCGTCCGTACCCGTCGCTTTCGATTTGATAATCTCGACCTCGGCGTCGTGGGCGAGATAGTTCAGGGTCGTCACGATGCTCCAGCGGTCCATCTGGCCCTGGTTGAGCTGCTGGGTGCCGTGATAGAGACCGGTCGTGTCGCCGAGGCCGACCGTGTTGGTGGTCGAGAAGAGGCGGAAATAGGGGTTAGGCGAAATCACGCGGTTCTGGTCGAGCAGGGTGAGCTTGCCCGAGCTTTCGAGGACGCGCTGGATCACGAACATAACGTCCGGGCGGCCGGCATCGTATTCGTCGAACACGATGGCGACCGGGCGCTGCAGGGCCCACGGCAGGATGCCTTCGCGGAATTCAGTGACCTGCTTGCCATCCTTCAGGACGATGGCGTCCTTGCCGACCATGTCGATGCGGCTGACATGGCTGTCGAGGTTGACGCGGATCATCGGCCAGTTGAGGCGGGCGGCGACCTGTTCGATGTGGGTGGATTTTCCGGTGCCGTGATAGCCCTGCACCATGACGCGGCGGTTGTGCTCGAAGCCCGCGAGGATGGCGAGCGTGGTCTGGGGATCGAACCGGTAGGACGGATCGATTTCCGGCACGTATTCAGTGCGCGTCTTGAAGCCGTGCACGACCATGGCCGTGTCGAGGCCGAACAGCTTCTTGAGGTTCAGCTTCTCGGTGGGCTTCAGGCCTTCGAGCGTATCGGTGGACGTCATTGAAGTCATGGCTATGCGGGGCTCGTCAGGGGAGGGGGATATCGGAAACAAGCGTTCTAGCACGCGATAGGCCCGCGCCTAGTGCGACGTAGGGGAAATAGCCGGACCTAGCGGTGCCAGACGACTTCGCCGCCGATAACGGTCATGACCGGCTCGGCCTTCAGGATGTCACCTTCAGGCACCGTCATCAGGTCGCGGTCAAAGACCGTGAAGTCGGCCAGCTTGCCCGGCTCGATGGTGCCGAGATCGGCTTCGCGGAAGCTGGCGAAGGCAGGGCCGGTGGTGAAGAGGGCGAGCGCGCGGGTGCGGGAGACGGCCTCTTCCGGATGCCAGCCTTCGGCGGAGAAGCCCTTCAGGTCCTTGCGGGCGACGGCAGCGTAGAACTCGATGGTGGGCGAGCCGACTTCGACCGGCGCGTCGGAGCCGCCGGCGATGACGGTGCCGAGGTCAAGGAGCGTCGCCCAGGCATAAGCGCCGCGCAGGCGGTCCATGCCGAGGCGGGCGGGGGCGAAGAAGAGGTCACCGATAGCATGGCTCGGCTGCATCGACGCGATCAGGCCGCCGGAGGTAACGCGGGCGAGATCGTCCGGGTGGATGACCTGCGCATGTTCGATACGCCAGCGCAGCGACTTGTCATAGCCGCCAGTCTCGTAGGCCTCGAGGATGCGGCGGTTTGCGAGATCGCCGATGGCATGGATGGCGAGCTGGACATTCGCGGCCTTAGCCTGCGCCATGAAGGCGGCGAGGCCTTCATCGTCGAGCAGGGAGAGACCGGACGTGTCCGGACGATCGGCATAGGGCTGGATCAGCTGCGCGCCGCGGCTGCCGAGGGCGCCGTCCATGTAGAGTTTGACGGCGCGGTTGGTGATCGTGCCGGTCTCGTGCTGACGGGTTTCAGCAATCGCGAAAGCGCTGGAATCGAAGGCGTTGTAGAGGCGCAGCGGCAGGCGCCCTTCCCCGTCCAGCGCGGCCATTAATGGCGCTTCACGGGCGGTGACGCTCATGTTGTGGGCGCCTGTCCAGCCGCGCGACGCGTAAAGCCTGGCGCCGGTTTCGAGCGCGAGGGAGACAGCCGCGTCGTCCGGCCCGGCGATCAGCGGCTGGACAAGGCCCATGGCGGCGTCGATCAGGATGCCGGAGGCCTTGCCGCCGGCATCGCGTTCGATCCTGCCGCCTGAGGGGTCGGCCGTTTCGTCCGTGATCCCGGCTGCGCCCAGCGCAGCGGTGTTGGCGACGAGGGCGTGACCGTCCGAGCGGCCGAGGATGACCTTGTGGCTGCCGGAAACGGGGTCGAGATCCGAGGCCATCGGCATGCGGCCTTCCGGCCAGCCGGTCTCGATCCAGCCGCGCCCGACGAGGACGGAACCTTCGGGCTTGCCTGCCAGTTCAGCTTCGACGCGGGTGACGAGTTCGGCAACCGAAGCGGTACCTTCTAGGTTGAGCGTGAGTTCGCGCTCGCCGACGCCTTGCAGGTGAATGTGGGCATCGGTGAATCCGGGATAGAGGAAGGCGCCGCCGAGATCGATCAGGTTGATCTCGTCCTCGTTCCAGTCTTCCGACATCGGGGGGATGGTGGCGAGGATACGGCCATCTTCGCCGACGACGACACCGTTGACGGTTTGCGCCGCCCCTGCCGCGTCGGTGAGACCGGTATAGATCGTGCCGTTGGTGAAGACGGTGACCTGTTCGGTCGCCTCTGTCCCGGTCGGCAGGGCGGGCGCGCAGGCGGCAAGCAGGAGGCCGGCGGCGCACAGGAGGGCGAGACGCATGAAAGGCTCCGGGTCTGGACACGCCAGCAATCGCACGCTTTGGGAAACGCGGCAAACCTGGCCCGAAATGCAAAACGCCGGACCCGAGGGCCCGGCGTTTCGAAGACTTAATCAGGGCCGCTCGTTCAGGCGGGGACGGCTTTTTTCGCGATATCGCGCTTGATCTTCAGCGCCTTGTCGGAGAGCGCGTCATCCTTCGCCTTGGCGAGGAAAGCGTCGAGGCCGCCGAGCTTGTCGACTGTGCGGAGGGCTTTTGCCGCGATGCGGAGCTTGAAATTCTGGTCCAGCACTTCCGAGTGCAGCGTGACCTGCACGAGATTCGGCAGGTAGCGGCGTTTGGTCTTGATCTGGGAGTGGCTGACGATATGGCCGACCATCGGCTTCGTGCCAGTAAGTTCACATTCGCGGGACATGGGCCTCGCTCCGGGGAAAAGGGGCTATATTTGATCTGAAGGCGCGCTCCTACAGGCTGGGGGCGCCTCCTGTCAACCGGGGCGATTCAGGCGGCAGGGCATCGACCGGCGCGCTGCCACAACCGGGCTGACTGTCACGCCGTGTCATCTTATGTCAGTGGGCGGGGTGGGCCAGATAAGGCATGCTTGCCGCATGGCTGTTCAGGCCTTGTTGGGAAGGGGCGATCTAGAAGACGGGCAAAGCCTGCCCGCTTGACCGAAAAGGACTACAGGACCCGATGAAGCGCAGCCTCCTTTTTGCCGCCGCCTCGCTTGCCCTTCTTGGCGCCTCCGCCGCCCAGACCGGGCCGGCCGCGAGCTCTCCCGCCTTTCTCGCCAGCATCAAGACCGGCACGCCGACGCGCATGGTGTACGAGCTCGACGCCCGCGCGATGGTGTTCATCATCCCGGCGACAGGCCGGGCCACCTTCACGGTGGACATGAAGCCCGATTCCTATGCGATCAAGTCGCGGGTGCGCACGACCGGCCTCGCCGATGTGTTCGTCAACTATAACATGAACCTCAACGCGACCGGCAAGACCAGCGCGACCGGCCTCAAGACGACGAAGTACGTGTCTCAGAACGATGACGGGAAGAAGAACCGCCGCGTCGAGATCAACATGACCAATACCGGCTTCACGATGACGGCGAAGCCGAAATTCGGGAACCTGGGCGATCCGGCGGCGACCGCTGAGCAGGCGATCCTCGCGAACGATCCGCTGACAGCGCTGATCACCTTTGCGCTGGAGCCGCGCGCGGCAGGCGCCGACCCGTGCGGCGGTCCGATCAAGGTGTTCGACGGACGCCAACTGACCTACCTCCACCTGAAGCGCGGCAATGCGAACCTTGTGAAACTGAAGACGCCGGCCTGGAACGGCCAGGCCATCGAGTGCCATGTCACGATGGACAAGATTGCCGGCTACAAGAAGGGCGAGTCCAACAATGACACGCTGACCGGGATTTCGGGGCCGCTGCGGATGTATCTCGCGCCTCTGGAAAACGGCTCGCACGTGCCGGTGAAGATCGTCGCGGATACAGACAGGATCGGCAAGGTCACGCTGACGGCGCGGACGCTGCGGTTCGAGCCGCTGGTGACGGCGTCGACGGGGACGAGCGCAGGCGGCGGGCGTTAGTCCTTCGGCAACCGCTTCAGCGCGGCGATCAATCCGGCCATATCGGCCGGGACCGGCGCCGCGAAGCGCAGGGACTTGCCGGTGACGGGATGCTCGAAGCCGAGAACAGCGGCGTGCAGGGCCTGGCGGTCCATGGCCTTTGCGGCGGCGATGGCGGCGTCGTGTCCTGCGCCTGAGCCGAGAGCCGTCAGGTGCATCTGGCGGCCATAGACGGGATCACCGAGGATCGGCGCGCCGATATGCGCCATATGGACGCGGATCTGGTGGGTGCGGCCGGTTTCGAGACGGCATTCCAGAAGCGCGGCGGCAGGCGCGTGGGTGTGCCTGTCGCGCTCCCCGAAGGTTTCGATCGCCTTGTAATGGGTGACGGCGCGCCGGGCGGCGGGGCTGTCCGGGTTTCTGTGCACGGACATTTTCTTGCGGTCGGTCTGCGAGCGGGCAATGGCCGCGTCAACCGTGCCCACCAGCGGGCGCGGGGCGCCGCGCGTGACCGCAAGGTACATGCGTTCGATGTCGTGGCGTTCGAACAGGGCCGCGAGGCCGGTATGGGCAACCTCGGTTTTCGCCGCGACCATCACACCGCTGGTCAGCTTGTCGAGCCGGTGGACGATGCCGGGGCGCTCAACGCCGCCAATGCCGGAGAGCTGACCCTGGCAATGGTGCAGCAGCGCATTGACGAGGGTGGCGTCCTCGCTGCCGGGCGCCGGGTGGACGGCCATGCCAGCGGCCTTGTTGAGGATGATCAGGTGGGCGTCCTCGAACAGGATGTCCAGGGGGATGTCCTCGGCCTGCGGCTCAGCGGCAACCGGGGCGGGCAGCGCGACGATATAAACGCTGCCGGCCTTGATGGCGGCGCGGGGGCTGGCTTCGGGGCGGCCATCAACGGTGACCGCGCCTTCCTCGATCAGCGCCTTGGCGCGGGTGCGCGAGATCTCGCCCGCCTTTGCGGCAAGGAAGGCATCGAGGCGCTGGCCTGCGTCTTCGGGTGCGGCGATGATTTCGATCTGGCTCATGGCGCGGCTTATAGACGAGGGATGCGGCCTGCGTCATGCTGGCTTCACATGACTGCGCCATAAGGCGCCAACTGCGGGGAGATACGGCATGACACAGGTAACACGGCGCGGGCTTATGGGCGGCGCGGCCCTCGGCACGATCGGCCTGGCGGCCTGCCAGACGGCGCCGAAAGCGGCCGAAGGATTCGAGGGCGAGTTGGCCTTCCTGCACGGCGTAGCTTCCGGCGACCCCCTGCCCGGCAGCGTGATCCTGTGGACCCGCGTGACGCCGCTGGCGGGCACGGGCCCGGTGACGGTGACCTGGGAAGTGACGCAAGCAGGCGCCTCGGCGCCGGCGGCGACCGGGGAAGTCGTCACGTCAGAGGCGCGCGACTACACCGTCAAGGCCGACGCTTCAGGGCTGAAGCCGGCCACGGAATACACCTTCCGCTTCCGCGCCAGGGCATCGGACGGGGACGTGATCTCGCCTTCGGGGCGTACACGGACAACGGCTGCTGATGGCACCGCGCCTGTGACACTGGGCGTGGTGTCCTGCTCGAACTACCAGTTCGGCCTGTTCACAGCCTACAGCGAACTGTCCCAGGAAGCGGGCCTCGACGCCATCGTGCACCTTGGCGACTATATCTACGAGTATGGCACCGACGGGTATGGCGGCGATGTCGCCGCGCAGCTGGGCCGGCCGCACGATCCGCCTACGGAGATTATTTCGTTGTCGGACTATCGCCGCCGGCATGCGCAGTACAAGACCGATCCCGGCCTGCAGGCCGCCCATGCCGCTGCGCCCTGGATCTGCACCTGGGACGACCATGAGAGCGCCAACGATTCCTACCGGACGGGCGCCGAGAACCACAGTCCGGAAACGGAAGGCGAGTGGAGCGAGCGCAAGATGCGCGCGCTGCAGGCCTATTTCGAATGGATGCCGATCCGCGAGGCGAAGCCCGGCGAATTCACCTCGGCGGTCTGGCGCACGTTCCGCTTTGGCAATGTCGCGACCGTGCATGCCCTCGACTCGCGCCTGACCGGGCGTTCGGAGCCACTCGAGTGGGGTTCGGCCCTGGCCGGCGCGGCGACGCAGGAAGAGATCGGCGCGCGGGTGATGAAGACGATGATGGCGGTGGCCGACCCTTCGCGCACGATGCTGGGCGCCGAGCAGGAAGCCTGGCTGGCGGCGGAGCTGAAAGCCTCCGTCCAGTCCGGCGCGGCCTGGCAGGTGCTCGCCAACCAGGTTATCATGGCCAGGAACAAGCTGCCGGATTTCACCAAGATCATGACGCCCGAACAGGTCGCCGCGCAGGACCGTCCGGAAGTCGTCGCCTTCCTGCCGTTCACGGCGCTGGGCCTTCCCTGGAACCTCGATGCCTGGGACGGCTATCCCGCCGCGCGCGAACGGCTTTATTCGAGCGTGGCCGAGGCCGGCGCGTCGCTCGTTACCCTCGCAGGCGATACGCATTCAGCCTACGCCAACGAACTGTTCGATGCGGGCGGCATCCGGCGCGGCGTGGAGTTCGGCTGCACCTCGATCAGCTCGCCCGGCATGGGCACCTATGTGAAGGCGATGCCGGACCTTGGCCAGCAGATTGCCGATGCGAACGACGAGATCATCTGGCACGACCCGTTCGGCCATGGCTACACGCTGGTGACGCTATCCCCGGGCGAAGTTCAGGCGACCTTCCGCAAGGTGTCGACCGTGTATGCGCCCGACTACACCGCCGAGACGGCGGCGAGCTTCAAGGCCGCCTATGCCAAGGGCGGCGTGACGCAACTGTCACCCGCTTAGTCCAGCAGGCCCGACAGGGTGGAGCGGCCGCCGTCGAGTATCAGGCTTTGACCGGTGAGGTAGGCGGCCTGGGGCGACGCGATATAGCGCGCGGCCTCGGCGATTTCGTCGGCGAGGGCGGCGCGGCCCAGAGGCACGCGGCGCGCGGTCCAGGTTTCGGAACGCTCCTCACGCGGACGGACGGCGATGACGGCGTTGACGCGGATCGCATGCTCGGCGAGCTCAAGCGCGCCGGCCTTCATGACGCCGAGGATCGCATGCTGGCCGACGCTTTCGGTGAACCGGCCGGGCATCGAGGCGATGGCGGCGTAGCCGAGGACGAAAGTGATCGTGCCCTTCTGCGGGATGCGCTGGACGCCGGCCTGCGGCAGGTCTTCCTGCTCGAGCAGGCGCTCAGAGATCACGCGCAGCGCGAGGGCGGCGCCGCGGGCGGAGCGGGCGAGCGCCTTTTCGAATTTTTCCTGGGCGAAATCGAGCAGGTGGTCGCCTTCCTCGATTTCCGGAATGATCACGGCATTGTCGATACGGCCGAAGGCTTCGAGGGCAGCTGTGATGGCATTGCGCAGGCCGAGACGGGTATGAAGCTCGCCGTGGTAGGTGGCGGCGCCTTCCTCCAGCGCGTCACGCGCCGATTCGAGGCGTTCGGCAGAGGCGTCGGCGACGAGGACGCGGTGACCGTCTTTCTGGAAGGTGCGCGCAACGGCGTCTCCGACTTCACGGCCCAGCCCGAGCACGAGGGTCACTGGCTCACCCATCGGCGCGCACCGCGGGTTGCTGCGCGGCGCGCGGGGATTGGCAAGGTTTCATGAGCCGATGTCTCCGGATGGCTGAGGCCACTTATGTGTCCCGGCCGGTCCGCAAGATGCGGGCCAAGGGGAACGGCGTCAGCTGGCTTTCAACTGTCGCAGCTGCTCCTTAATCTTCAATTTCTGTCGCTTCAAATCCTTCACCGTCAGATCATCGCTGGAGGGGCGCTTCTGTTCGGCGGCTATCTGTTCGTCCAGGTGGCGATGCTTTGCGGCGAGCTCACTGATCCGACCATTGAGCGACATGGGCAGTCTCCTGTTTTTCAGCACGGCACTTATGGGGCCGTTTCCTCAACATGCCACAAACAGGGGCCCGGAGTCATGCCATACGGACCCTGTTTCTGTTAACTTTCCGACATGTGGTCAGCGGGCTGCCCGCCCGGCTGCCTTGCGCCGGGACTTTTCCACAAACATGGCCTGATCTGCCCGTGCAATCAGGGCAGCAGCGCTCTGGCCGGTGCGCCATTCGACAACGCCGCAGCTGGCGCCGATCCGGACGACCGGGGTGGCGGGGCTGGCCTCGTCGCGCACTTCCAGCGCATCGATGGCCTGGGCGAGCTGGGCCGCCTTGCGCAGGGTATCGTGATAGGTGGCGTGAGCCAGCACGACGCCGAATTCGTCCCCCCCGAGGCGGCCGACGATATCGGTTTCGCGGGTCATGTCCTGCAGGATGCCGGCGACCTTGAGGAGCACGCTGTCACCCGCCGCATGGCCGTAGGTGTCATTGACCAGCTTGAAATTGTCCAGATCGATGAAGATCAGCGACAGGGGTGTCTGGAACCGGCCGGACAGGGCAATCTCGCGGCGAACCTCGCGCTCGAAGGCGCGGCGGTTGAAGATCGGCACCAGCGCGTCATTATCGGCGAGCAGTTCGGCGTCGGCGAGCGCCGCCTCGAGCGCGGCCGACCCGTCGCGCAGGGCAAGCACTTCCTCGCTCAGCGCCTCAATTGCGGCGCGGGTGCGCCGGTCGAGCTGCTTCAGGTCCAGCCCGAGCGCGTCCAGCAGGGCGCGCCGTTCAGCTGAAGCAAAGGGGGGGAAGTCTTTTGCCATGGCGGCAAGATAGCGCCGAATGGGCGGCCTGTAGAGACCCGGTTGCATTTCGCCCGACGCGCGAGCGGGGCCTGCACGCAAGGTTGGCTTACGAACAGTTGACCCGCGCCCCGGCACACTTAAGGTGCGCGCTTTCCGGCAGCGAGGCGGGGCAATGGCAGCGGGCAAGACCCCGGTAGTGGGCATTATCATGGGCAGCCAGTCCGACTGGCCGGTCATGCAGGAAGCCGCGCGGATGCTGGAGACGCTGGGCGTGGCGTATGAAGCGCGAATCGTCTCTGCGCACCGCACGCCGGACCGGCTGGTGGAGTACGCCAGATCGGCGAAGGGCCGCGGCCTCAAGGTGATCATCGCGGGCGCGGGCGGCGCTGCCCACCTGCCGGGCATGGCTGCCGCGATGACCCCCCTGCCCGTACTGGGCGTGCCCGTGCAGTCGAAGGCGCTGAAAGGCCTCGATAGCCTCCTGTCCATCGTGCAGATGCCGAAGGGCATTCCGGTGGGCACGCTGGCCATCGGCGAGGCGGGCGCGGCGAATGCCGGTATCCTGGCGGCCTCGATCATCGCCCTGGAAGATCCGGGCGTTGCCGCAAAGCTGGACGCCTTCCGTGCGGCGCAGACCGAGAGCGTGAAAGAGGCCCCCGAAGGATGACGCCGCTGCGGACCGGCGCGACCATCGGCATTCTCGGCGGCGGACAGCTCGGCCGGATGCTGGCGAGCGCCGGCGCGCAGCTCGGATTCGACATGTTGATCTATTCGCCGGAAGACAATCCGCCGGCGGGACGAGTTGCGGCAGGCGCCTGGTCGGCGGCCTGGGACGATATCGACGCACTGACCGAATTCGCGACCGCCTGTGATGCTGTGACGCTGGAGTTCGAGAATGTCCCGGTGCTGACGATCGAGGCGGTGGAAGCCGCCGGCACACCGGTACGTCCGCGCGCAGCTTCGCTGACCGTTTCGCAGGACCGCTTTACCGAGAAGACTTTCCTCAAGGCGCAGGGCATCGCCACGGCGCCGTTCGAGCCGGTGGACGGACCGGGCGACATCACGGCTGCGCTGGAAACACTGGGCGGCAAGGGTGTCCTGAAGACGCGGCGCGAAGGCTATGACGGCAAGGGCCAGGCCTGGATCCGGTCTCCCGGCGAGGCCGAAGCGGCCTGGAACCGGATCGGCGAGGCCCCGGCGATCCTTGAAGCCGCCATCGCCTTCCAGTGCGAGATTTCCGTGATCGTGGCGCGCGCGCCGGGTGGGGAGACGCGCACCTGGGCACCGCCGCGCAATCTGCACAAGGACGGCATCCTGTCAGTCTCGACCGTCCCGTCCGGCCTGCCGAAAGCGATCGAGGACGAGGCCCGGGCCAAAGCGGTGACGCTGGCAGAGGCGCTGGGCCATGTTGGCGTGCTGGCGCTGGAATTCTTCGTGCTGCCGGACGCCACCCTGCTTGCCAACGAGTTTGCGCCGCGCGTGCACAATTCCGGCCACTGGACGCCGGAGGCCTGCCAGACCGGCCAGTTCGAGCAGCATATACGCTGCGTCGCCGGCTGGCCGCTGGGCGATACCCATCGTCTGTTCGATGCCGAGATGATCAACCTGATCGGCGACGCAGGGCTTGTCAGCCCGGCGAGCCTCGGGCCCAGTGACACGCTGACCCTCTATGGCAAGCGCGAAGCCCGGCCCGGCCGGAAGATGGGCCACATCACGCGCCGCCTCGGCCCCCGAAAGGACTGATCCCATGCGCCTTCCCGTCTCGACCTGGCCGGACATCGAAGCCTGGCTGAAGAAGTCAAAGACCATTGTGATCCCGATCGGATCGTTCGAGCAGCATGGGCCGAACGGCTTCATCGGCACGGATGCGCTTTGCCCGGAGATCATCGCCAACCATGCCGAGAGCCTCGCGCCGGACGACATCCTTGTCGGGCCGACTTTCAATGTCGGCTGCGCGCAGCACCATCTCGGCTTTCCGGGCACGATCACGCTGCGTCCTTCGACAATGATGGCGGCGATGGCGGACTGGACAGAGAGCCTGGTGCGCCACGGGTTCGAGCGGGTGCTGTGGTTCAACGGGCATGGGGGCAACATCTCGACCATCGAGGCGGCCTTTGCCGAGATCCACGCCCGGCGCAGCTATGATCCGAAGGGCGCCGACAACCGGCCGGACCTGGCGCTGAAACGGCGCGACTGGTGGGACTACCGGGAGGTGATGAACGTCTGCAACCAGCTCTATCCCGTAGGCCATGGCAGCCACGCCACAGCCTCGGAAGTCTCTGTCACCTACTGGGCCTATCCGGAACGCGAGCGCCAGCACACGCCGATGAGCCCGAAGATTGCGCCCACCGGCACAATCAGTGACGCGGTGCGCTATCGCCGCGACTTCCCGGATGGCCGCATTGGGTCGGACCCGACCCTTTCGAACGCGGCGGATGGCGGCAAGATCGTCGACGTGGCGGCGAAGTGCCTGATCGAGGAAATGGCGCGCTTCAGCACCTGAATCCGGCGTAATCTGTCAGCCTGCGCACTGGAAGCGTGGGGCCAAGCGGTCTATCAGCTTGGGGCAGAAGTTGAGGCACCCCGCTAGGCATGCTGGAAGTCAAAGCGCTCGAGAAATCCTACGGATCCAGGCACGCCGTGCGCGGCGTGTCGTTCGCCGTGGAAAAGGGCACCGTGCTGGGCTTCCTCGGGCCGAATGGCGCGGGCAAGTCCACGACGATGCGGATGATCTCCGGGGTGCTGGAGCCCGACTCAGGGGATGCGCTGGTCGATGGTAAATCCATCATCTCTGACCGACGCGCGGCGCAGGCCTCGCTCGGATACCTGCCGGAAGGCGCCCCGCTCTACGAGGACATGACGCCGCCGGAATTCCTGCGCTTCCTCGCCGAGGCGCGCGCCCTGCCCCTCAAGTCGCGCCGGGACGCGGTAGACAGGGCGATTGCCGACGCGCGCATCCTGAGCGTCAGCCATCAGCGGATCGGCGATCTCTCAAAGGGCTACCGCCGCCGGGTGGGCCTTGCGGGCGCGATCCTGCATGACCCGCCGGTGCTGGTGCTGGACGAGCCGACGGACGGTCTCGATCCCAACCAGAAACGCGCCGTGCGCGCACTGATCGCCCGGATGGCGCCGACCAAGGCGATCATCATTTCCACCCACACGCTGACCGAAGTGCCGGCCATGTGTCACCGCGCCGTACTGATCGACCGGGGCCGCATAATCGCAGACGACACGCCGGCCCGCCTTGCGCGGCGCTCCGAGGACGGAACACTTGAATCGGCGTTTTCCCGCCTCACCGACCAGGTCGAGGACGAAAACCTGTGAGCGGCTACCTGATGCGCCAGATGAGTGGCTTTTCCTCGACCTACCGGCGTGAGCTGGGCGCGTATTTCGCGACGCCGATGGCGTATGTCTTCCTTGCGGTATTCCTGCTGGCACTCGGCCTGTTCACCTGGGAGGCGGGCCGGTTCTTCGACACGGGCGTGGCGGACCTGCAGCCCTTCTTCGTCTGGCATCCATGGCTATACATGATCTTCCTGCCGGCGCTCGCCATGCGGCTCTGGGCCGACGAGAAGGCCAGCGGAACCGATGAGCTGCTGCTTTCCCTGCCGATCGGCATTCCGGGCCTCGTGCTCGGCAAGCTGATGGCGGCCTGGACCGTAGCTGCGGCCGGCCTGCTGCTGACCCTGCCGATGTGGGCCTCAGTGAACTTCCTCGGCAGCCCGGACAACACCGCCATCGCGCTCGCTTATTTCGTCAGCCTGCTGATGGCCGGGGCCTACCTTTCGATTGGCGCCGCCGTCTCGGCGCTGACCGGCAGTCAGGTTACCTCATTCGTGATCAGTGTGGTGATCGCGTTCGTGTTCACTGCGGCCGGCTGGCCAGTTGTGCTCTCTACGGTCCAGAGCCTGCTGGGCACCGGCTTTGCAGATATTGTGGCGCGTTTTTCCTTCATCACCCAGTTTGAAGGCGCGCAGCGCGGCGTGCTCGAGCTGCGCGCCGTCGCCTATTTCCTGGGTTTCACGGCGACTTTCGTCTTCCTCAATTGCCTCTGGGCCTCGCGCCAGAGGCTGGGGTGAAAAGCCAGATGAACGCGCGCCGGTACCTTGTTTTCTCTACCTTGCTGGCCGGTGTGATCCTGCTGGCGGGCAACATAGCCGCTCAGAAACTGCTGGCCGGCGCGCGCATCGATTTCACCGAAGGCGGGCTCTATACGCTGTCGCACGCAACCCGCACGACACTGGACGAGATCAGTGAACCGGTGGACCTGACTTTCGTTTACTCCCGCCGCGTCGGGCAGGATTTTCCCGCTGTCCAGGCGCATGCGGCGCGCGTGCGCGAACTGCTCTCCACCTACCAGGCAGCCTCCGGCGGCAATATCCGCGTGCGCGAGATCGATCCGGCGCCGTTCTCCGAAGCCGAGGACAAAGCGCTGGCAGCCGGGATACCGGCGGTGCCGGCGGGCGGCAATGATCCGCTCTATTTCGGCATCATCGGGCGCAATACGATCGACGATGTGCGCATCCTGCCGTTCCTCGCGCCGGAGCAGGACCTGACGCTGGAGTATGACCTGACGCGGATGATCGCGCGGCTGAACCATCCCGAACCGCCGCGTATCGCCATTCTGTCCTCCCTGCCCGGCATGACGGCGCCGGATCCGGCAGGCGGATACGTTCTGCTGCAGGATATCGCCCGCAGCTTCGAGATCGATCCGCTGGCGGAAGATTTCAGCCTTATTCCAGAGGATACGGACGTGCTGCTTCTGGCGCATCCGCCGCCGCTGTCGAGCCGTCAGGAATGGCTTATCGACCAGTACCTGCTGCGCGGCGGGCAGGCCGTTTTCCTTATCGACCCGGCGGCAAAGACCGCCGTGACCGGGGACGTGTTCGGCACCAGCAGCGAGCTTGCCCGCTCCGGCCTTGGCCGGCTGGGCCGCGCCTGGGGCTTGGAGATGGCCCCGGACGCGGTGGCCGACGCCGCCTTTGCGCTGCCGGTGCCAGTGCAAACAGGACGCGGCACCGTCGAGGAGCTGGCGCATCCCCTTTTCCTCGGTGTGCCGGCCGAGGCTATGAACCGGGACGATCCGATCACGGCAGACCTGATGCGCGTCGTGAACTTCGGTGCGCCGGGCGCCCTGCTGGCGGGATCACCGCCAGACGGCGTGACGATCACGCCGCTGATCACCACCGGGCCCAGCCCGTCTTTCATCAATGCCGGCGAAGCGGCGCGCGACATGCAGCCGGGCGCCGTGTTGGAGGCTTATGAGAGCCTGCCCTCGCCTCTCGCCCTCGCCGTGCGCGTGTCAGGCCTGCTGGTCAGTGCATTTCCATCCGGCGCGCCGGCGATCGATGCGCCGCGTGATCCGGCAGCGGCGGAGGCGGCGCGTGCTGCTGCAGCCGCCCTGCCCCCGCATATCCGCGCGGGCGAGCGCTCCGCCGAGATCATCCTGATTGCCGACGCCGATTTCATTGCCGATGAGTTCTACATCGTCGAAGGCGGCGGGGTCGCTGTTGCCGACAATGGCGCCCTTGTCCTGAACGCGCTCGATGCGCTGGCCGGCGGCGGCGAGCTATCGCGTCTGCGCTCGCGCGCGCCCGCGCTGCGCCCGATGACACGGATCGACGGTATGCGGAGCGAGGCGGAGGCCCAGTATTTCCGGCAGCAGTCCGAACTGGAATCGCGCCTCGCCGCCGCACAGACCCGTCTTGCCGAGCTGCAGGACACCGGCGAAGGCGACAGCTTCTTCTCCGGCGACCCAGAGGCCGAACTCAGCGAGCCGGAGCGCGCCGAACTCTCCCTGCTGCGCCGGGATATCCTGGATCTCCGCGCCCGATTGCGCGAGACGGAACGCGATTACCGGCGCGGCATCGACCGGCTCGAAAGCAGCCTCAAGGCGCTCAATATCTGGGGCGGGCCCGTCCTGGTGGCGCTCGCCGGGCTGATCGTCTGGCGCCGGCAGAAGCGACCGCGAAAGGCCGGCGCATGAGCACGCTGCGCGACAAGCAACGCACACGCCGAACGCTGGTCATGGCGGGCCTTGCCGCCGCGCTGAGCCTTTTGGCCATCGCCGCCCATCTCGGCAGCGGCTCACCGGTCCAGACAAGCGAGCGGACCGGTGAGCCGGTGTTCCCGGATTTCTCGGCGCAGCGCGCCGAGGCGAGCGCCATCCGCATAACTTTGGCGGACGAAACCTATATGCTGGTCGCTGCCAGCGACGGCTGGCGGCTCGGCTCGCGCGAAGGCTACCCGGTCCGGCAGGATCGGCTGACGCAGCTCGCCGTGGGACTTGAAAGCCTTGTCTGGGATACGCCGCGCACGGATGACCCCGAGAAACTTAGCCGGATCGGCCTTGGCGATCCGCGCGAAAGCGGCACAGGCGCACTGCTGGAAGTGATCGGCCCGGACGGAAGGGCCGGCGCCGCGCTGATCACCGGGCGCAAGGGCGAGTATATCTACGCGCGCCGGCCGGACGAGACGCTGGCGTTTCGTGTAACCGGCAATCTGCCGCCGCTCTACAGTTCCGAAGCCTGGCTGGATCTCGGCTTTCTGGAAATCCACGAGGACGCGGTCTCCGCCGTCCGCCTGGCCGACAGCAGCGGCGAAAGCCTCTTCCTGCAACGCGAAGTCGGCTCCAGCGACCGCGCCTTCCGCCCGGCCCCGCCTTACCAGAATTACCGCCTGACGAGCCGGCTTGCCGTGACAGGACCCGCGCTGGCTCTGACCCGTTTCCTGCCGATTGGTGTCAAGCCAGCCTCGGCGCTGCGCACGAAGGCGCTCGCCCGCCACATCACGCAGACCCATGACGGGCTGGAAGTCGACGTGCGCGCTTACCGCGAAGCGGACGGCTTCTTCATCACGATGCGCGCGGTCGAAGCGGGCGAGGGCGCCACGCGCGGCGCGGCAATCAATGAACGTGCGGCTGGCTGGGCGTTCGAGCTGACGGCGACGGACTGGGCAGATTATACGCCGCTCGTCGCGACGATCGTCCGGCCGCCTGGCTGACGTCAGTTCGCCCGCATCGTGGCGAGGACACGGCCCATGCCGGCTTCCTGCACAATCAGCGCGCAACCGGAGGCACAGGCGGGCAGGTCAATCTCGGCCTTGCCACCAAGCCAGGGGCCGATCTGGCGCACGCTGGTCACCGGGTTAGGCATCCTGGTCTCGTTGTCGTCCGCGTCGAGATAGGCGACCCACCAGATATCGGCGAGACCGTCCGGCTGGCCCGTGAGCACGACCTTCTTGCCTGTGCTCTGCAGGCGGACATTCGCAGGCTCGGCCATTTCCGCCTTCATTATCGCCGCGCCGACCTTGGTCGGCTTGTTGCCGGCGGCCTGTTCGATCCCATTATAGACAGACTGGGGGGTATATGGACCACGCAGCGAGAAGTGCTCGACATAGGCGCGCTGGCGCTCTTTCGATTCAGGCAGTGCCATCTTTTCCTTGCCGCCGAGATAGTCCCAGTAATCGACCGCCCAGGTCAGCACCATGACGCTGTCGCCGCGCTTGGCCTCGACCTGTTTCAGCGTCTTATACGCCGCAGGACAGGCGCGGCAGTTCTTCGAGGCGAACAGTTCTACCAGCATCGGGCCTTCCGCCTGGGCGGGTAGCGCGAAGCCGAACAGAAGCGCGAGGAAAACAAGAAGCCGGGTCATCATCAGGAATTATATGTGCTCCGGGCCGCCCCGCACAGTCACAGCCACGTGAGAGACGGAGAAAAAGCCCGCCGCAGCCTTCCGGCGCAGCGGGCTTGGCAAAGTTTACGTAGCGTCAGGCGCCGGATTTCGCCAGGTCGCGCAGCACATAGTGCAGCACGCCGCCATGCTTGACGTAATCGACCTCGATTTCGGTATCGATCCGGCACTTGATGAGGATGGAGCGCTGCGTGCCGTCGGCATAGGTAATTTTGCAAGGGACCGCCGAAAGCGGCCGGATATCGTTGCCGAGGCCTTCGATATCGATCGTCTCGCTACCCTT
The DNA here is from genome assembly GCA_937881755.1 of uncultured Acidobacteriota bacterium. Classification (GTDB taxonomy): domain Bacteria; phylum Pseudomonadota; class Alphaproteobacteria; order Caulobacterales; family Hyphomonadaceae; genus Hyphomonas. The sequence goes on along the minus strand of CALGEF010000374.1, from coordinate 145 downwards.
GAGACCAAGCGTCTTGCGGGTCTCACCGGGCATGAACTCGAACGGGATGACGCCCATGCCGACCAGGTTCGAGCGGTGGATGCGCTCGAAGCTTTCGGCGATCACGGCTTTCACGCCGAGGAGGTTCGTACCCTTGGCGGCCCAG
>CALGEF010000373.1 GCA_937881755.1 uncultured Acidobacteriota bacterium | reverse complement strand
TCCGGCTGCCACGCTGGTCGCCGCGGCGCCGGTGGAGCGCACGGCGCCGCCATCGCTGAGCACGGGTATGCCGCAAGTGCGCCAGCTCGCCAACATGCCGCGCCCGGTGGATGATTTCATCGCCGAACGCGCCGAATACACGGCGGGCCGCGCGCTGGATCCCGCGGCGCTGGACGTGCTGAAAACCGATTTTCTTAAGCTTGTCGAAGGCAGCGCCGACGGTACGCACCATGAACTGTTGACGCCGGACGGCCGTCCGCTGCTGGTTCATTTCGAGCGCACGGTTCCGGTCGATCCGATGAAGGCCAGCATCCAGGCGATCGGTTATGCTCCGTCAGCGGACGGTTTCGTCACGCGCGCCTATCTGCAGCCCGTCGATGTCACGGTGTCGGTGATGTGCCGGGACGTATCCTATGCCTTCCCGGGCCAGGAACGCGGCCGGTTTGCCGCCTGCGAAGGCGCCGAGGGCACCTGGACGATGGCGCGCGCCTCGACCACGAACGCCAATCCGGTCTAGCCGGGCGCTGCCGGTTTCGTCGGCTGCGCGCGTTTGACGCCCGCCTGCTTGGCCGCGCGCTCCAGCATATGTTGCTCAACCAGCCGGAAGTTGCGCCTGTGGGACCGGAAGAAGAAGTCAAACGCATCGCCCAGGATCGGGATGGCGCCGAGCCCAGCATCGGTGACGAGATTGACGAGGATCCGCGTGTGCACATGCCAGGGCAGGCGCAGCCGAACGGAAGTTACCAGCGCCGCGCCGCCGGTCATCAGGGTTACCGCGTCGCCGGCCACGGGAATGAGGCCTGCCAGCGCGTCGGCGCCGAACTTCACGCCCATCACTTCAAACTGAGAATCGAGAAGCCTCGCCAGCGCGCGCAGCGCCTTCAGTTCTTCCTCCGCGGTGCGCCCGCTTTCGAGGCGCACCTTCAGGAGGGCTTCATCGGAAGCGGCGGTCTGCAGTCCCAAGCTTGATCTCCTTCATCGCGGGCCGATGATTGCACAGATGAACAAAGCCTGCGACAGGACTTCGCCATGACGACCGGACCCGTTTACAAGCTGCTGACCGAAGCCGACTGGGCCCTGGCCGAAGCCTCGGGCGCAACCGCCACGGCCCTCGATGTGGCCGACGGATACGTACATCTGTCGACCCACGCGCAAGTGCGCGAAACGGCCCGGCGGTATTTTTCCGGGCAGGCGCGGGTTCGGTTATTGCGGTTTGATCCGGCGGCGCTCGGCGATATCCGCTGGGAGAAGAGCCGGAGCGGGGAGCTGTTTCCTCACCTCTATGGCCCGCTGGAGATTGCCAGGGCAGCTGGCAGCTGGTGGCTGGCGGCGGGGCAGGATGGCGCGCCCGTTTTTCCGGAGGATGTGTGATGCTGGCGGATCTTGGCGCAAGGGCGATCCGCCTGCTGCCGCCCGAGGCGGCGCACAACGCAACGCTCCGCCTGCTGACCAGGGGCATCGGCGTGCCGGCGCAGGCGCCGGTGTTCCCGGCGGCTCTGTCGGTGACATTGCCGAAGTCCGGGTTGAAACTCGCGTCGCCGGTGGGGCTTGCTGCCGGGTTTGACAAGAACTGCGAGGTACCGGACGCGATGGCGCGGTTCGGGTTTGGCTTTGTCGAATGCGGCACGGTCACGCCGAAGCCGCAGGCGGGCAATCCGAAGCCGCGCCTGTTCCGGCTGGAGGAAGACCGCGCGGTGATCAACCGGATGGGCTTTAATAATTACGGCCTCGACTATTTCGTCCGCCGGCTCGCCAAATGCTCGCCGGGCGTGCCGGTCGGCGCAAATGTCGGCGCCAACAAGGATTCGCAAGACCGCACGCAGGATTATGTGACGGGTATCGAAGCCGTCGCGCCGTATGCAGATTATATTACGATCAATATCTCTTCGCCGAACACGCCGGGTCTGCGCGGACTTCAGGACAAAGGATCGCTGACCGCGCTGCTGGCGCGTTGCGGCGCGGCTGAACGTGAGGGCAAGCCGGTATTCCTGAAAGTTGCACCCGACCTTGATGCCGAGGCGATAGCCGACATCTGCAGCGTGGTGCGCGGGCAAGGGGCCTGGCTGTCGGGCCTGATCATTTCCAACACGACGCTGGCGCGGCCGTCCACGCTGCAGGACGAACAGAAGTCTCAGGCGGGCGGCCTTTCAGGTGCGCCGCTCTTTCATCCGTCCACGGCGGTGTTGACGCGGTTTGCCCGCGAGCTTAGGGGAGAGTTCGACCTGATCGGCGCCGGCGGCATCGCGTCCGGCGCCGATGCTTACCGGAAGCTGCGCGCCGGGGCGCATGCTGTTCAGCTCTATTCGATGCTGGTGTATGAAGGGCCGGGCCTTGCGGCGCGGATTGCCGGTGAACTGGACGCCGCGCGGGCCAGAGACGGCTTTGCCTCGATCGCCGGGGCGACCGGCAAAGACCTCTAGCAGGGTGCTGAAAAAGCCTGCTCGAACATTATGATGAGTAGTTTTTTGGGTCGACACAGCGGGTGTGCTCTGTTTTTGCGTCGGCACGCGTGTTTTCACTGCCATTGAGCCCGGTCTGACGGGCATAGACCATCTTTCTGCGGATTAAGCGCTGACATAGAGCAGCGTTGATGGCGGCGCTCACGCGGCAGCTCCTGCAGGAAGCTTCGGTAATCGGACAAGGTTTTACGCCGCGATGGCGCTATGGAAGCCGTATGCGACGCGCCGTTTTCCCCTGAACTTCATCTTGGCATAGCCCCCGGTTGTTTTCGGCCATCCGAAGATCTCCTCTATCCGTCTGCGCATACGCTGGGAAATCTCATAGCCCTCGGGGTTCTGACAGGCAGGCCGCCCCGTCCGGTCTCAGACTTCAGGGCAACAAGCGGCCTGATACTGGCCTGCCCGGGATCGCGCTTGAAGGTCCAGGCATTGTAGCCTTTGTCGGCACCAAGTGTGGCGCGGCGCTTTACCTTGCGCTTCCGGATCATCTCGGGGGCCGCCTCGCGTTCGGCTCTGCCAGTTGCATGGGGCAGCTGTGTCGCGACAGCCAGGCCTTGCCGGTTCTCCATGAGGACGTGCCCCATATAGCAGAGCTGAGCTGGCTTGCCCCGGCCCTAGCGATAGAGCCGGGCATCTGGTTCGACCGCGTCTCGCCGTCGAAGTCGTGCAGTGCATTGCGACCACCAACCCCGCCATCCGGACCAGCGCCGCTGTCAGTATCCTTCGGACGCAAGCTCTTGGGCTGGCCCAGGCCTCAATCAGGATTCCATCCGCGCTGAAGCGCTCGCGCGACAACAGCTTCGTCACGCGCCGGAGCGACAGGACGGCGTTGAGGAACTTTGCGGCAATATCCCCGTCCAGAAGGCGGTCACGGTTCTTTGAAAACGTCGAGGCGTCCCGGTCGGCTCATCCGGCCCAAGCCCGGCAAACCAGCGGAACAGGAGATCGAACTCAAGCCGCTCCATCAGTTGGCGCTCCGGCCGGATCGAATAGATCGCCTGAAGCAGCATCGCCAGCAACAGGCGCCCGCGCGCGATCGACGGGCGAGCGGTATGTCGCGTGTAAAGCCCGGAAAATAAGCGTCCAAAGCCTTCAGCGCGTCATTTACCAGCAGCCGTATCTGCCGGAGAGGGGGATCCGAAGCGGTCCGGTCTTCACCGCGCACCCATGCCTCCTTCTCCGCACAAAAGGGAGAATCATATTTCGACGATCAACATGAGCCCTTATTCAGCAGCCTGCTAGAGCACAACGACCTGACGGGCGACGGTGCCCTTGTTGTTCTTGAGATTCTGCATCGCACCGGTGATGCCATCTAGGCCGATACGGTCCGAGATCAGGTCGTCGAGATGCAGCTTGCCCTGCCGGTAGAGATCGACGAAGCGCGGGAAGTCGATCCGGAACCGGTTCGAGCCCATCACGGCGCCTTGCAGGCGTTTTTCGGTGACGAGAAGTTCGATGCCGGGAATCTCGATGTTCACGCCCGGCGAGATCATGCCGATGATGGTGGCGACGCCGCGCGGGCGAAGCATGTGATAGGCCATCTCCGCGGTCTGCTTGCTGCCGACGCATTCGAAGGAATAGTGCACGCCGCCCCTGGTGAGCTCCTTGACCTGCTCGATGGCATTGCCGGATTTCGGGTTGACCGTGTCGGTCGCGCCGAAACGGGTGGCGAGTTGCAGTTTCTCCGGCGAGAGGTCGACCGCGATGATGCGCGAGGCGCCCGCAATCGCCGCGCCGTTGATCGCCGCGAGGCCGACGCCGCCGCAGCCAATGACAGCCACTGTGGAGCCCGGCTCGACCTTGGCGGAATGGAAGACGGAGCCGACGCCGGTAATCACGCCGCAGCCGATGAGGCAGGCGCGGTCGAGCGGCATGTCCTTGTCGATCGTGCAGAGTGCGTTCTCGTGGACGAGGATCTGCTCGGCGAAAGAGGAGAGGTTCAGGAACTGGCCGACCTTCTCCTTGCCGATGGACAGGCGCGGGGCTTCGTCCGGGCGGCGTTTGAACTGGTCGCCATTGACAGTGTGACAGACCGACATGTGGCCGGTGAGGCAGTATTCGCAGACGCCGCAGAAGGGCGAGAGGATCGAGATGACATGGTCGCCGGGCTTCACGGCCGAAACCATCGAGCCGACCTGTTCGACGACGCCGGCGCTTTCATGGCCGAGGATGACGGGCATCTCGGTCGGGAAATTGCCGTCCCAGAAATGCACGTCGGAGTGGCAGACACCGATCGCTTTCAGGCGTACGAGCACTTCGCGCGGGCCGGGCTTGGAGATGGTAACGTCCTCGATCGACAGAGGCTTGTTGGCCTCCCGCATCACGGCAGCTTTCATGGCGTGTTTCCTCCGGTTTTCTGGCCGCCTGTTTTCAGGCTGTTGCGGTAAGTTTCGCGCAAGGTGGGGGCATTGACCAGCGTGACGCGGCGTTAGCCCGCCATCGCCTTCAGTGCCGCGCGCGTAAAGTCATCCGCCGGAAAAAGGAGTTCGAGGCGCAGGTGGCGGATGGTGATGTCTTCGCGGGTCGCGAAATGGGCGATGGCAGAGAAAAAGTTCAGCAGGCTGGCGGGCAGCGGGACGGCGCAGGCTGGCGGCATAAAGCGCGAATATTCCGTCGCCGCGACAATCCTCGCGAAAAGGGCCCGCGCCTTAGCGGACTAGTTTGCCGGGGCCGGGATCAGGCCCATCGCGCGGCCCATGACATGGAACAGCTCGTTCTGCTCCATCACACCGGAAATGAGGTTGGCCCCCGGGCCTGAGGCGAGGGCGGCAACGTCTTCGCCGGCATGGGTTTCCGAGCCGAGCGGCACGAGGGCCGGCTGACGGAAGTCCGGCGCCTGGGTGTCGACGCCGGTCAGGTCTTCGCGCCCGCAAGCTAGAACGTCCTTGCTGTCACTGTCCTTGCCGGTCACGCGGCAGGCGCCGGGACCATTGGCATAGCCCAGCGTCGTGTAGGGAAGGCCGTCAGCGCCCATGGAGCCGCCTTCGCCGCCCAATCCGGAGACCGAAAGGCCGAGGATCGGGTTATTGCGCTGGGCATAGCCGGAAATCGACAACGTGTGGGAATGGTCTGCGGTAACGATGATCAGGGTGTCTTCAGGGTTGGTCATTTCGAGCGCTGTGGCGATCGCGAGATCGAAGGCAATAGTATCCTCGAGCGCGCGGATGGCGTTACCGCCGTGATGGGCATGGTCGATCCGGCCACCTTCAACCATCAGAACGTAGCCGTCCTCGTTCTGCGACAGGCGCGTGATCGCAGCGCGCGTCATGTCGGCGATATGGGGCTCACCCGCCCTGTCGGCTTCGCGGTCGAGTTCGTATTGCATGTGGGACGGCTCGAACAGGCCGAGCAGCTTTACGCCGGTGGTGAAGTCGGTCGCCTCGAAGCCGGCCTTGTCGAAGGCGAACGTGTGGTCAGGCGACTTGGCAGTCCATTCTTCGGTCAGGTTGCGCCCATCCGAACGGTCGCCGGTCCTTCCGGCATATTCCGGGTCCGGCGTTTCCTTGGTGAGGAATTTCGAGCGCCCGCCGCCGAGAAGGATGTCAAAGCTGCCTTCCGGCCATTCGATCAGCTGGCGGGCGATGTCCCTGCAGGTATCCGAAGACGCGCCCTTCATGTCACTGTCGGCTTCCCAGTCGCGCAGCGGCGCCTTGGCATAGGCGGCGGCGGGCGTCGCGTGGGTGATGCGGGCGGTCGAGACAAGGCCGGTGGAGAGGCCGGCGCGGGCGGCGAGTTCGAACAGCGTGTCAACTTCCGTGCCCGGAACACTGGCGCAGTTGCCATAGCTGACGCTGCTGTTGACGCCGAGGACGCCCGAGAGGGTCTTGACGCCGCTGACCATGGCGACGGCGGTGCCGGCCGAGTCGGAGATCTGGAAATTGTGGCTATAGGTCTTGGAGAGGGCCGAATACGGCAGGCCGTCCATCGCCAGGTGGTGGCTCTCGCCGTCTTCGCCGGCGGACTGGCCGGCATAGATGCGCGCGGCGGTGATGGTGGAAATGCCCATGCCGTCGCCGATGAAGAGAATGACGTTCTTCGCGGGTTTTGCCCCGCGCGCCGCGATGCGGGCCTCCACGGCGGCGGCGGCGCTGGTGTAATAAGCGTCAGCAGACTGGACCGGCTTTACGGATTCCCGGGCCGGGGCGAGTTGTGCGTCTGCTTGCGGCGCGGCAGCTTCGGGCGGTGTCGCGCAAGCGGCGAGGACGGTGAGGCTGGCGGCGAGGACGGCTAGGGATGGGCGCATGGATCGGCTCCGGTCAGAATAAGTTATGACGCTATAGCCCGGCTTCGTGACAGTTGCGACACGTCACGCGGCGGGCAGGGGCCGGGTTTGCTGTTTCTGCTGGGCGAGCCAGACAGCGACGAGGATCGCAGCCGCGCCGGCGGCCTGGATCGTGGTCAGCGGTTCCTTGAACAGGGACCAGGATATCGCGGCGGCGACGACTGGCTGGGCGAGAACGAGTATGCCGGCGACGGCTGTGTCAGTGGAGCCGAGGCCGGAGATGATCAGGCCCTGGCCTGCGACCTGCACGACGATGGCGAGCGCGAGGGGCATGAGGAAACCTGCGGGCGTTTTCGGTATGAAATCCTCGCCCGAAAACAGCACCACGAAAAAGGCGAGGGCTGTTTCGAAGACGCTCAGCCAGAACATCGCTTCAAGGCCGCCCAGCGTGCGGCGGGCGAGTTTCGAGAACAGCATGTAGAAGGAAATGAAGACGGCCGCCGCCAGCGCGAAGAGATCGCCGCGCAGCGCGCCGGGATGCGTTCCGTCTCCTCCTAGGGACAAGGCGGCGGCGCCGAGGATGGCGAGACCGGCGGCGAGTGCCCAGTTGAGGCCGGGGCGCTCTTTCAGGAAAGCCCACGCGGCGAGGCCGACGAGGACGTTACCCAGATTGACGATGAACGTGGCGTTCGAGACGCTCGTCATTGTCAGGGCCCAGTGCCAGAGCGCCATATCGAGCGTGAAGAAGAGCGCGGCGAGGAAGACGGCGATGTTGGGTTTCGCGGGCAGGCGGCGGTCGACCACGAGGACGAGGATCAGCAGCATCGGCACGGCGAAGAGGTAGCGCCAGAAGGCGATGGCCTGGGGGCCGAGTTCATCGAGGCCAAGACGCAGGCCGATCGGCGCGAAGCCGAGCGCGATGCCGCCGGCCAGCACCATCAGCGGGCCGAGCCAGGGGCGCGGCTGGAGGGCGGGGCGAGGCTGGGGGGCGGCGTTGGTCATGCGGCGCGGGTCATCGCGCGAATATCGTCCGGCGTCATCCCTTCTTTGCGGTAGTCGGTGAGGCTCTTGTCGCCGAAGCGTTTGGAGAGTTTCTTGCCGTCCGGGCCCAGGATCAGCGGATGGAAGCGGTAGACGGGCGAAGGCCAGCCCATCAGTGCCTGAAGCAGGACGTGGATGGCGGTCACTTCGCGCAGGTCTTCGCCGCGGATGACGTGCGTGACGCCTTGCAGCGCATCATCATGGCAGCAGGCAAGGTGGTAGCTTGCAGGCGTGTCCTTGCGGGCGAGGACGACATCGCCGAACCGGTCCGGCCGGGCGGAAATGGTGCGGGGGCCGGTTTGGGCCCATTCGGCATAGGCAAGGTCGCGGAACAGCGGCCCGAGCGTGTCCCGGGCGGCGTCCAGCGACAGGCGCCAGGCATAGGGGGCGTTGTGGGCGAGGCGTTCGGCCTCTTCCGCCCGGCCGAGGGGGTGGCTGACAAGGCCGCCTTCGTCAGGGTCGGCCCCGGCGGGCAGGCGGGCGGCGATCTCGCGCCGGGTGAGAAAGCAGCGATAAACAAGTCCCTGCGCGCGAAGGGCGTTGAGAACTGTGCTATAGTCCGCGAAATGGTCTGACTGGCGGCGCACCTCGCCGCTCCAGTCCAGTCCCAGCCAGGCCAGGTCTTCCACAAGGGAAGCCTCGAACTCCGGGCGGCAGCGCGTCTGGTCGATATCCTCGATCCGGAGCCGCACTTCGCCGCCTTCGGTGCGGGCCGCGTCCCAGACCGCAAAGGCGGAGGCAGCATGCCCAAGATGCAGGCGGCCGGTAGGGGAAGGGGCGAAGCGGGTGCGCAAGACGGGTAGGGTCCTGAGAATACAGAGTTTCACTGTTGCAGGGATTTGGTAAGAAACGTATCGCCTTGAGGCATTAGAGGGTAGCTGAGATGTTGATTGCCGGTTGGCTTGAGGCAGCTGACAAGTGGTTGAAAACCAACGTGCCGGGCGCCGAATGGCTCGCCTTGTTCGGCGCTGCTGTGGCCTTGCTCGGCGCAGTTTATCTTGTCGTCATGCTGCTGCGCGGCCTCGCACGCCTGGCCAGCGCCGTCTCCAATGGCAGCCGGGCAGTCCGCGCCAGGGCCAGCAAGACCCCCGGTTTCCGTATCCTCCTGGCCCGTCCAGCCGGCTCTGCCAGCGGAAGGACCGCCAAATGGCTCGGCGGCGCATTGACCCGCCATCTGCCGGTTTTTTCGTTCGGCGCGCCGTTTTCGCTTGTCCCGATGGGCCCGATCAAGGGCGGCCTCGGCACCGCCTCGGTAGCCCAGGCGCGCAAGCGGATGGCCAAGGCCGATGCAGACCTGTTCGTCTGGGCGAGCCGCCAGGGCAAGGGCGAGCGCGGCCTTGAAGTCCACGGCCTCAGTCGGGGCGGCGGTTTGACACCCGCCGACGCGCGCCTGTTTACCATCGCGCTGCCCGGCGCGCGCGAGGCGCAGACCGAAGATGTGGCGCGCCTCGCCGCCTACCTGATCGCCAAGCATCTGCAGCCGGCGCTCTCCGATCCGCAGGCCTTCCGGGTTGAGAAGATCCGCGGCCTGGCCAGCGAACTCGACAGCGTGCTGGCGAATGAGCTTCCCGTCTCGCAGACGCTGCGCAACGAGATCGAAGCGGATTTCTGCGCCGCCGGTGTCCGCGTGGCCGAGGAACTCGGCGAACTTTGGGCGCTCGACAAGGTGATCTCGATGCGGCGCGGGCACCTCGAGGCGGCAACGCTGACGGCGGATACCGGACGCATCATCCAGGCGAAACTGGAACTTGGCCGCGCGCTGATCGTGCGGGCCGAGAAACAGTTCGACCAGGCAGTGGTCAAGGAAGCTATCAGCCACCTGGCACAAGCGGTCGAAGGCCTGCGCGGCGACCCGGTGATCCAGCGCGCGCAATCGGCCTCGGACGCGCTGTTCAAGGCTCAGGCGATGATCGAGTCGCGTAAGCGGTTCTCGCTGAACTTCGGGTCGTAGGGCCCGGCCGCCCCCCCCTTTCAGCGCGGTTTGCCCATCCGTCGACGTCGCTCAGGCTGAGCCGTCCGGCTTGGCAGGCTGGTTTTGGCCAGCTTTCACTTGCGGCAGAGGGCAGCTGACGCCCGTGCCGCCGATGCCGCAATAGCCGTTCGGGTTCTTGGCAAGGTATTGCTGGTGGTAGTCCTCGGCGAGGAAGACATCGCCGCGGGCGCCGAGTTCGGTGGTGACCGGGGCCCGGTGACCATTGGCGGCGAGTTCGGTGTTGTAGGCGGCGATCATCGCGCGGGCGGTGGCTTCCTGCGCGGCGCTGACGAAGTAGATGGCCGAGCGGTACTGGGTGCCGACATCGTTGCCCTGGCGCATGCCCTGGGTCGGATCATGGCTTTCCAGGAAGAGCTTCATCAGGTCCGCGAAGGTGACTTCGGCGGGGTTGAAGATGACCTCGACGATCTCGGTATGGCCGGTGCCGCCGGAGCAGACTTCCTCATAGGTGGGGTTGGGTGTGAGGCCGCCAGCATAGCCAACGCGGGTCAGCCAGACACCTTTGGTCTGCCAGAAGATGCGCTCGGCGCCCCAGAAGCACCCAAGGCCGAAGATGGCGGTCTCGTAGCCGGCCGGTGCCTCCGCCTGTATCGGGCGGCCATTGACGAAATGGGCCGCGGCGGTGGGGATGGGCCGGGCGCGGCCGGGCAGGGCGGTTTCGCGGGTCGGCAGGGCGGCAGGCTTGCGGGAGAAGAACATCGGCGCGATTCCCTTGTTTGATGCCGAGATATGGGCACGAACGGCCACAGCGGCAATCACAAGCTTGCGAGGGGCCACATCATCCGTTATCTGCTCGCCTTCGCCGTCTGCGGCGTACGGAGAGGTGGCCGAGTGGTCGATGGCGCACGCCTGGAAAGTGTGTAGACGTTAACGCGTCTCCAGGGTTCGAATCCCTGTCTCTCCGCCATATGGCATTGTTTTTATTGATTTTTTGAATCTCAAATGGCTCCTAGTGCATTCGCTAGTGCATTCGTGTTTTTTGGAC
>CALGEF010000372.1 GCA_937881755.1 uncultured Acidobacteriota bacterium | reverse complement strand
CGCCGTCACCGTGAACCCCTATATGGGCCTCGACACGCTCGAGCCATTTGCAAAACGCGCCGAAGAGAACGGCAAGGGCATCGTCGTGCTGGTGCGCACCTCCAATCCCGGCGCCGCCGATTTCCAGATGCTCGATACGGGCGGCCAGCCCCTCTACATGCGCGTTGCCGAAGCGCTCCGCCCGCTGACCGACCGGCTGATGAGCCCCTGCGGCTGGTCGAACCTGATGATGGTCGTCGGCGCCACCGCCCCCGAGGAGGCGCGCCGGGTCCGCGCCGCTGCGCCGAAAGCCACCTTTCTGGTGCCCGGTTACGGCGCGCAAGGCGCTGCTGCCGCGCAGGCCTGCGCCGGCCTGATCGGCGGGGAGGGCGGCATTGTCAGCGCCTCCCGCCTCGTAAACTTCCCCAAGGCCGCCGAGGGCGCGCAGACAATCGACACCTGGCAGGCCGCCGTCGAAGCTGCCATCCTGACCGCCCGGGACGAACTGCGCCTCGCGGCCCACGCCTGACCCCGCTCCCGCCGCGTCACACCTCGACATTTCCCCGTGAATAGCTACTCTGCGCTTCGACAGACCCCGCCGCACATCCGGACGGGGCGCCGCTTGGGAGGCTTTCATGAACATCAGGAACTTGCGCAGCTGGGCAGGCCCGGCGCTTCTGGCCGGAACGGCCCTTCTGCTTGCCGCCTGCGGTGATCGCCAGGCACGGGTCGCGGAGCCGGAAGGCTTTGCCGCCGTCGATACGGCGCGGATTTCCGCCGCCAGCGCGGCCGATGAATGGCTGACCTATGGCGGCACTTACGACGAGCAGCGCCACTCGAAGCTGAGCCAGATCACCAGGGAGAACGTCAGCCAGCTCGGCGTGGCCTGGACCTATGACCTCGCCACCAACCGGGGCGTCGAATCGACGCCTATCGTCGTCGACGGCGTCATGTACGTCACCTCCGCCTGGTCAGTTGTCTACGCGCTCGATGCCAAGACCGGCGCCGAGAAATGGGTCTACGATCCCGCTGTCGACCGTGCAGTCGGCGTCAAGGCCTGCTGCGACGTCGTCAACCGCGGCGTCGCCGTCTATGATGGCAAGGTCTATGTCGGGGTCATCGATGGCCGCCTCGAAGCGCTGAATGCAGAAACCGGCGAAGTGGTCTGGAGCAAGGTTACCGTCGACCAGTCGCTGCCCTACACGATCACCGGCGCCCCGCGCGTCGTGAACGGCAAGGTGCTGATCGGCAATGGCGGCGCCGAACTCGGCGTGCGCGGCTACCTCTCCGCCTACGACACCGGCTCCGGCGATCTCGTCTGGCGTTTCTACACCGTCCCGAACCCGGCCAAGCAACCGGATGGCGCAGCCTCCGACGATGCCTTCGTGAAAATCGGCAACGTCACCTGGGGTGACACCGGCGCCTGGACCACCGATGGCGGCGGCGGCACCGTCTGGGATTCGATCGTCTATGACGAAGTGAACAACCAGATCATCTTCGGCGTCGGCAACGGCTCGCCCTGGAACCGCACGTTCCGCGACCCGTCCGGCGGCGACAACCTCTTCCTCTCCTCGATCGTTGCGGTCGACGCCGAGACCGGCACCTACAAATGGCACTTCCAGACCACGCCCGGCGACAACTGGGACTACACGGCCACGCAGACGATCATCCTCGCAGACCTGCCGCTCGGTGAAGGCGGCGCCACCCGCCGCGTCGCCATGCAGGCGCCGAAGAACGGCTTCTTCTATGTCGTGGACGCCGCCACCGGCCAGTACATCTCCGGCGACGCTTTTGTGCCTGTGAACTGGGCTACCGGTCTCGATGCCAACGGCCGCCCGGTCGAAGTCGCCGCCGCCCGCTATGGCAAGGAGCCCTTCCAGCAGACGCCCGGCCCCCTCGGCGGTCATAACTGGCAGCCGATGGCCTACAATCCGGATCTCGGCCTCGCCTATATCCCGGCCCAGGAAATCCCTCAGGCCTATGCCGAAGACCCGCGCTTTGCCTCTCGCCCGACCGGCTGGAACACCGGCATCGACTTCTCGGCCGGCGTGCCGCCCATCGCCCCGCCGGAAGTCGCCAAGATGCTCCGGGCCAGCCTCAAGGGCCGCCTGATCGCCTGGGACCCCGTGGCCCGCAAGCCCCGCTGGACGGTCGAGCACGAGAACGCCTGGAATGGCGGCGTGCTGTCCACCGCCGGCGGCCTTGTCTTCCAGGGCCGTCTTACCGGCGACTTTTCCGCTTTCGACGCGGCGACCGGCGACAAGCTCTGGACGCACGCGCTGAAATCCGGCGGCGCGTCCGGTCCCGGCACCTACATGATTGACGGCGAGCAATACGTCACGATCACGACCGGCTGGGGCTCGGCCTTCGCGCTCGCCGCCGGCTTCGCCTATGACGAAAAGGTCTCCGGATCGGTCGGCAAGGTCGTCACCTTCAAGATCGGCGGCACCCAGGAAATCGCGGATACCGGCCTCGCGCCGATCGACGCAACGCCCAAGGCGCCCGCCTTTGGCAGCCTCGCGATGATCTCGGAAGGCACCGTCCATTACGCGCGCAACTGCACCGTATGCCACGGCCCGCTTGCTGTCTCGTCCGGCGTGCTGCCGGACATGCGCTGGTCGGCCATCTCCGGCAACAAGGACGCCTGGAAAGGCGTCGTGCTGGACGGCAACCTCGCCGCCAACGGCATGGTCTCCTTCGCCGATTACCTGACGCCGGACGAGGCGGAAGCCATCCGCGCCTACGTGCTCACCCAAGGGCACGCAGCCGTGAAAGCGGGTGGCGGGAAGTAGTCCCGAACCCCCAATCGGCAGTAGCGTATGGGCCCGGACAGGTTTAGTCTGGGCCTATGCACATGCTGATCGGTCTTCTCGCCGTCCTTACCGCCATCGGTGTCTGGGCCTGGCGCCTCCGGATGGCGAAGCGCGGCCTCGACGTAGCCACCGATATTGCGAAGACCGTCGCCAGTGCGCCGCGCCGCCTCGCGTTCAAGTACAGGATGGGGAAGGGCGGCCTCGGCCTGATCGACGATCCGCGGGAAGCAGCTGCCATCATGCTGATGCAGGTCGCGCTCGCCCGCGGCGGCCCGCTGACGCCGCTTCAGAGCGATGTCATCGAAGCCGAGATGTGCGAGCATTTTCAGTACCTG
>CALGEF010000371.1 GCA_937881755.1 uncultured Acidobacteriota bacterium | reverse complement strand
CCCTGCTGGGAGAGCTGGGCGCAGGTGTGATCCGCGTGGACCGGGATGAGCGCATCACGCTCGCTAACCGGTCGGCCTGCGAAATCCTGGGGCTGGAGGAGGTGCCGGAAGGCGCCCTGCTGGCTGATGTGGCGCCGGTCTTCGAGCGGATCGTGCGCGATACGTTCGAGCGCAACGCTGCCGTGGACGCCAGCCTCGAACTGACGCGGGACGGCGAGCTGCGCAGCATCCGGCTGAAGTCAGCGCCGGAGGCGACCGGCGGCTGCGTGCTCACGTTTGACGATACGACACGGCTGATTTCGGCGCAGCGCCAGCTGGCCTGGCGCGATGTGGCGCGCCGGATCGCGCACGAGATCCGCAACCCCCTGACGCCGATCTTGCTGTCGACCGAGCGGCTTCGCCGCAGGTACGCTTCCAGGATTGATGATACCGACGGTGTATTCGACCGCTGCATCGAGACGATCTTGCGCAAGGTCGACGAGATCGCGAGGATGGTCGAGGAATTCTCGAATTTCGCCCGCATGCCGAAGCCGAGCATTGCACCTTTCGACATGCGCGCTGTTCTTCAAGGCGCGAGCTTTGCCCAGAGTGTGGTATCGCCGGACATCGAAGTCGAATTCGAGACAGGCCTTGCAGAGGCGCCATTCCTCGGCGACGAAAGGCTGCTCGCGCAGGCTTTCGGCAACCTTCTGAAGAACGCAGCGGAAGCCATCGAAGGCCTGCCAATCGAGAACGACGTCTCCGGGCATATCCGCATCATCCTGTCCAACGACGCGGGCGGGCTGGAGATCGTCATTGAAGACAATGGGCCGGGTTTTCCCGCCGAAGTGCGAAACCGGCTGCTGGAGCCCTACGTGACCACGCGGGAAAAGGGCACCGGCCTTGGTCTGGCCATCGTCAACCGCATCATAGCCGATCATGGCGGCTCGATCTCGCTTCAGAACCGGCCGGACGGTTTGAAAGGCGCGCGCGTGCGCGTGCAGCTTCCGGAAAATGGCGCGCTCACCATGCAGGCGGTCGACACGACTGAGGGTGAGCTGGTTCACGATAACGGGCGTCTGCCCGGATCATTGAGTTTGTAGAGGAAACGGGCCATGGCACTGGACATTCTAGTCGTAGATGATGAGCCGGATATCCGGGAACTGATGGCCGGCGTGCTCGGCGATGAGGGTTACTCAGTGCGCACCGCCGACACGGCGGAGCGCGCTCTGGAAGAGGTCCGTTCACGTACGCCGCGTCTTGTGATCCTCGATGTCTGGCTGCAGGGCAGCGGCATGGACGGGCTGTCACTTCTGAAATACCTGAAGTCGATCGATCCTATCCTGCCGGTCATCGTGATCAGCGGCCACGGCAATATCGAGACGGCCATCGCGGCCATCCGGCGCGGCGCGTTCGATTTCATCGAGAAGCCGATCAAGGCGGACCGGCTGATGCTGGTCGTGGAGCGTGCGATCGAATCTGCAGCCCTTCGCTATGAAAACGCTGCGCTGCGCAACCGCGCCGGTGATGAAGAGCGCTGGATCGGCAACAGCCAGGCGGCGGCGACGCTGCGGGCCTCGATTGAGAAGGTCGCGCCGACGAATTCACGCGTGCTGATCTCGGGCCCCGCCGGTGTCGGCAAGGAGCTGGCGGCGCGCCTGATCCACAAGAGTTCGACCCGTGTGGAAGGGCCATTCGTCGTCGTCAATGCGGCAACGATTGCGCCGGACCAGATGGAGAATGCGCTGTTCGGGGAAGAGGATTCGCAGGGCCGGACGATCCGGGTCGGCCTGTTCGAGCGCGCCCACACGGGCACGTTGCTGCTGGACGAAGTGGCAGACATGCCCATCGGCACGCAGAACAAGATCCTCCGGGTGCTGACCGAGCAGCGGTTCCAGCGTGTCGGTGGCCGGTCGGACGTCAGCGTGGACGTGCGGGTGATGGCGGCCACCACAAAAGACCTGCGTGCGGAAATCGAGAAGGGCAATTTCCGCGAAGACCTGTTCTACCGCCTGAGTGTGGTGCCCCTGCGCGTTCCGTCGCTGTCCGAGCGCCGGGACGACATCGTGGAACTGGCGAGCTACTTTTGCGAGCGCATCGCCGAAACCTCCGGTCTCACCTGCCGCAATTTTACCCCGGAGGCGTTCGCAGTGCTCCAGTCCATGGAATGGCCGGGC
>CALGEF010000370.1 GCA_937881755.1 uncultured Acidobacteriota bacterium | reverse complement strand
AACCAGGCCGGACTTCGCCGAAGGCGAACACTAGTGCAGCGCAGCGCACCTCAAATATCGAAGGTATTGCGAAGGAACTTGCTGGCCGCAAAAGCAACTTGGCTTTTACATAACAATTGTTATGTAATGCGCACTCGTAGAATTGAAACCTAGAAAGCGCGCGCTCTGCCAAAGATAGTTGATCCCGAAGAAAAGAGGGCGGCGTTTGTTGCCGCCAGCTGGAGCGTCATAGCGCAGGAAGGGCTGGGCGCAGCGACGCTGCGCCGCGTGGCCTCAGTTGCCGGTGTGACAACCGGCGCTCTGACGCATTACTTCAGCGACCGAGATGCGCTTCTGATAGAAACGCTCCGCGCCGCCCATGTTGCGGCCGGGGCAAGGATGCTGCGGGCTGCCGAACGGGACCAGTCTCCGAAAGACCGGCTGACAGCGGTGGTCTTCGAGGCTTTGCCCCTCGACCATGATCGTCTGACGGAGTGGAAGGTCTGGCTCGCCTTCTGGGGCGCCGCTGCCGGAGACGCGCGCCTTCTGGAAGAAAACAGGCGTCGCTACGCCGAGTGGCGCAAGCTCCTTCGGGCGCTCCTTGCGCCTCTGGAGAAAGAGCCCAAGCAATCAAGTGAACGGGCAGATCATCTGATGGTGTTCATCGACGGCCTCGGGATAAGGGTCACACTTGCAGAGCCGGCACGCTTTCCGAGGGAAAGGGCCCGGGCGGTGACAATGGTGACGGCACAAATCGACAGCCTGCTGGCTTGAAACAGGCGCGCTGCCCGCCGCCTTTGAAAAAGCAAAGAAGCTTGAGAACTGGATCGATTGGATGATGACTAAACGCCTCGCAGGATTCCTTCTTTTCACGGACATTGTGTTCCTCGTCTATTGGACAGCAATGCTTCTCGATCTCGCCGGTCTCGTATCCTTGCCCCCCAGCGTGATGTACAAGGACTATGACGACCCGCGCGTCATTGCATGGAACTGGTCTTTCTTCCCGATTGACGTGCTGTTCTCTGTAACCGGCATCGCGGCAGTTCATTTTTCGAGGCGCGGGAACTTGATGTGGCGTCCACTCGCGATCCTATCGCTTTGTCTGACGTTTGTGGCGGGCTTTATGGCCGTCGCCTATTGGTCTTTGCTCGCAGAGTTCGACCCCGCCTGGTTTCTTCCCAATCTCGGGCTGGCTGTATGGCCATGGTTTTTCATTGGCGGGCTCGTGACCGCAGAGGCGCGGGACCATAGGCCGCCTTTGCGCGACGACCGCTTTATCCCGGATGATCCGCTCCTATAACGGCGTTGTTTTCGGTCATGCCGTTGTCGCGCTGTTCAAATGCTTACCCCGCACCAATTGCCGGACAACTCTCGTATTCCGCCAGCAGCATCATTTGCCGGGTAACGTAAGAATGAGCGCCATGGGCCACGTGGAATCTGATCGTCGTTTTGGGCCACCGGCAGGGTCAATCTAATCTTGCCGTCGCGCGGCCTCACCGACACCAGGCCGGATTTCGCCGAGAGCGGACATTCCGATTGCACCGAAATTGGCTTCGCTGCAGATACAGCAATGGATTGCTCGTTCAGCCGCGATCTCGTTCGGTAGCTCTCCGTGAATGGAGTGGAGCGCCAGCGCTCATCCGTCAGCCTCTGGATCTGGGACACTGACCGGATCCTAATCGAGGCGTCACGGCTGCGCGGTCAGAGCTGGGATTTCGGAAACACGACGGCGCGCCTCCCGTTCGACGCGGACGGTGGATACCTGAGCGTACCTTGATCCTCATTGGGACCCCGGGCGGCACGGTTTTCAAAGGCATCTACCCGAGCGCCTATGTCCGCGGCTGATGGGCATGGCTGGCAGGCGGCTGTGGCCATGGGGCGCAATCTGTATGGCCGGGCGGTGACGATCCTCGGGGGAACCAGCGAGATCCAGCGCAATATTCTGGCGCGGGCAATGCTGGGGATCTGAAGGCGCCGCCCTACTGCATCGTGATCGCGGTCTGGAAAGCCGGACGGGCGGCGACCTTGGCGACATAGGCCTTGAGATCCGGCATCTCGTCCGGCACGCACCCCAGTCGATGACTCATGAAACACGCATGACCCAGCATGATGTCGGCCGCGGAGAAATCACCGATCAGATAGTCGCGGCCATCGAGCGCGATGTTGACCGGCTCAAGGGATTTGGACAGCAGGCGTTGCGCCTGTCCCAGCACGGTGGCGTCGCGTCGAGCTTCCGGAAGCAGGATGGTCTGGACCACAATGGTGTTGACGGCGGGCATCACCATGCCCTCGCAGTAATGGAACCACTGGAGATACTCAGGAAACCGATTGTCATTCACGGCAGGCTTCAGCCCGCCATTCTTGTGGCGCTCCAGCACATAGTCGACGATCGCGCCGGATTCATAGATCGAGACATCGCCGTCTTCGAGGACCGGCACTCTCCCGAGCGGGTGTCGCGCGCGGTGCTCTTCGGACTTAAGGTCCTTCGGATGAAACGCCATCTTGTTGAGCTCATAGGGCAGTTGAAGCTCCTCGAGCAGCCAGACAATCCGTCCGGCCCGCGAATTTGGCGCAAAATGCAGTTTCAGCATCGATTGTAGTATCCTCATGATCTGCGGCGACGGCCGCGGCTGGGGGGGATGGGTTGACAGGTGGTCGAGGCGCTTTCCCGGTCGCGCCTCAATCTGCGATGGCCACGAAGCGTTTCGCCAGAATACCGTCGGCCTGGGCCATAATGTTGCGGACAACCTCGGCGCAGGTCGGCACATCGTGAATCAGAGCCTGGCTCTGGCCCGTGGTCCAGATGCCGCCATTCAGATCACCATCGCGCAACACGTTATTGCGGCCCCGGACGCCCGCCATCAGTTCCTTCACGTCGGCGAAGGACTTGGTCGGGTCCTTCTGGATCTCCGCCACCTGCTCCGAGATGGCATTGCG
>CALGEF010000369.1 GCA_937881755.1 uncultured Acidobacteriota bacterium | reverse complement strand
AGGGTCGGGTTCTTCTATAACCGCGACGTGGTGGGCGGCGGCATCTTCGACAACGATTTCTACACCCGCCTTGTGGTCGGGCTGGAACGGTCGGTGGTGTCGGACGGTAACGAATTCATCCTGGGCAGTTTCACGAACACGAAGATGCCGATGGCCGTCTGGGACGCGCTCGACGTGGTCGTGCTGACCTCGATCACCGGGGATACGCAGCTGGATTTCCTCGATCAGACGGCCAGCCAGATCAGCGTGATCGACCAGACGCTGATCCATCCCAAGGTGCACAGCTACCGGCTCGATTTCACGTGGGCCTTTCAGGACATGTTCAAGAGCCTGAACGGCGAGGTGCTGCGGGTCCTGTATCTCGACAGTGCGATTTCCTCGAACGAACAGCGGCTCAGGCGTGATGCCTTTACCCAGGCGGCGGCCGAATTCGGGCCCGACTGCGTGCCCAGCTTTTCCAAGGTGAACCAGGAAGACGTGGAGGGCGGCCTTGCGCCCGTGCTTGATGCGATGGGCGCGCATGATCCGGACCTTATCGTGGGCTATGCCAATTCCGGCTGGCTGGCCGCGATCCGGGCTGCTGTGCGCCCCAAGACGCAGGTCTATCCCTATGGCCTCGATGCGACGGGGCCAGGCTTCGTCGTCAGTTCGACGGAATGGATGCAATCCGTTCTGCCCATCATCTACAGCAACCTCGCGGACCGGAAGGCCCGGGGTGCCATTCACGATTTCAAGGTCCGGTTCGTGCCGGCCGGAACATGATCAGGAAAGGGTCCATCACATGCTGAAGATCGTCGACAAGGGGGCACGCTCCAATCTGCCGTTCAGCCCGGCCATCGTGGTCGGCGATCTCGTCTTTGTCTCGGGTCAGGCGTCGGTCGATCGCGAGGACGGCCACATCATCAACGGCACTTTCGAAGAAGAGATGCGCCGCTCGATCGAGAACATGGAGGTTATTCTTCAGGCCGAAGGGCTGAGCCTCGATCATGTGATCAACGTGCGGTGCTATCTTGGCAGCCCCGATGACGTGGCCGAACACAACCGCATCTATGCCGAGTATTTCTCCGAACCGCGCCCCACCCGCACGACCATCACCGGCGTGCTGGGCACCATGCTGAAATACGAGCTGGATTGCGTGGCCTATGCCCCGACCCGCAGGCAGGACGCGGCCCGCAGCTAGAATTCCGTCAGCACACCGCTCGTCACGTCGTAGTCGTCGCTTACCACCGGCAGGAACCGCCATTTGTCAAAGGCGGTGCAGGGATGCGAGATGCCCGACCCGATCATGTCGCCCACCGCCCAGTCGCTTCCCTCGGGCAGCCTGACAAACGCGTGCTGGTCGTTCATGGCAAAGATCTCGGCCTCTCCGACAGGGGCCGGGCCGGTGCCGGGGATGTGGCGCGCAAAGGGGACGGGCAGGCCCGCATCATAGGGGGCGTCGCGCTTGCCCATCGTCAGAAGGGCAAGGCCCGGTTCGGGACGCGACTGTACATAGGCCCAGATTTCCAGCGCGGGTTTCAGCTGTGATTTCCAGCCCCGCGCGGGGTCTTTCCGCGCAGCCTCCTGCGCGGTGAAATAGGCGCCGGAATCGTTAGTGACATAGCATCCGCTGCGCAGGACGATCCGGACCGGGATCGGAAGTTTCAGGGTGGCGAAAGTGTCTGCCATGATGTCGAAATGGCCCGATCCGCCGCCCGTCAGGACGAATTCCTCCAGCCCTTCGAGCAATGAGCCGGGCAGGGCCTGCGCGATATCGATGACCATCTCCGCATAGTCCCGGACCGGCGCGTCACTGTCGGCGACACCGGGCACGACGCCTTCGAAGGCCGCGACACCGCCAAAGCGGATGTGGCGCATGTCGGCGGCGACGATCGCACGGGCCAGCGCCTGCGCTTCGGCCCGTGTCCGAACACCCGTCCGGCCACCGGCGACGCCCACCTCCAACAGCACGCGAATCGGCCGGGGGGGCGGGTCCGCGGCAAGGTGCCGGGCCACTATGCCCAGCTGTGTGATCGAGTCAACAAAGCAATAGAAGTTGAGCGCCGGTGCCTCGCGCAGCATCGCCACGACGCCCGCCACGGCCGCGCGGCCGATCAGCTGGTTGGCCATGATGATGCGGTCCACGCCGTGATGTTGCATGACGCGCGCCTGCTGCACCGTGGCCGCCGTGATCCCCCATGCGCCGGACTTGAGCTGTTCGTCGAAGATCTGCGGTGACATCGTCGTCTTGCCATGCGGCGCAAGCCACAGGTCGTTGGCCGCGAGATACTCTGCGAAGACGCGGGCATTATGATCGAGGTTCGACCGGCGGAGCAGCATCAGAGGCAGGGGCATGTCCTCGGCCATGACATTCCAGCCCTGCGCCGCGATATCGCCAAGCCGGAACGGCGTTGCATTGGCCGGAATGCCCTTGGTCCGTCCGTCGAGGATCGTGTCTGACAGCGCCGCGATATCCACTAGAGATCCCTGAAAGCGGCCATTGCGGCGTCGGCGTAATTGACCAGCGCGATCACGTCGGCACCCACGTTGAGGAAGTTGTAGCCCATATCCGCATAGCTCTGGATATTGGCTTGCGAACAGACGGTGGCCGCGATCTTGCCGTTCTTGCGCGCGACGGTGGCGACCCGTTCGCGAACGGCCTGCACGTCGGGATGGTCGATCTGCCCCGGAATGCCCAGTGCGACCGAGTAATCCCCCGGCCCGAAGAACAGGCAATCGACGCCGTCGATCTCGGCGATGGCTTCGAGGTCATCCCGCGCCTCCGGGTCCTCGATCTGGTGGCAGACGAAACGCTCGGCATTGGCCTGCGTCATGTAGTCCAGCAGGCCCACCCGGGTGAAGCCCGCATCGGCGTTGCCGCCATCGACCGCGCGACGGCCGAGCGGCGCGAATTTCGTGTAATCGCGCACCGTCGTGGCGTCGGCCGCACTCATCACATGGGGCACGATCAGCCCCGTCGCATCGAGTTCCAACCCGCGGATATAATCGCTGTAGCTGCCGCGCGCGACGCGCAGGACGGTATCCACGTCATGGATGCGGGCCGCGCGGATCTGGTGTTCGATATCCGACCAGCTGGCGCCCACATGCTCCATGCAGAGCCAGATCGCGTCGGGCTGGGCGCTGGCAAAGATTTCGGCAACCTTGGGGTCGGTCGTGTTGAGTTTCAGGACGCGGGCCACCTTGCCCTCGCGGATGCGCCGCAAGACGCGGCTGGGCCGCAGGGCAGGGGCACCGGAAGAGGTGGCGGCATAGGGGTCGGCCATCGGAAAAATCCTTGCTTATTTGGCGGTATAGCCGCCGTCGACGGGGATATTCGCGCCGGTGATGTAGACCGACGCGTCGGAGGCTAGAAAGACGATGATGCCCTTGAGGTCCGTCTCATTGGCCATCCGGCCAAGTTGCGTGCGCTGCGAATAGGCGGCGACAAAGGGCGCGGGCTGGCTGGTGAAAAAGCCGCCGGGCGCCACGCAATTGACCCGGATGCCATGCGGGCCTAGGATGCTGGCTGCCCAGCGGGAGAAATTCTGCATCCCGCCCTTTTCATAGAAGTACAGGGGGGAGGGATTGTCGTGCATGTTGGTGCCCGCGTAATTCGCAGGCTCCACCCCCACCGTGCCCATCATCGAGCCGATATTGATGATCGAGCCCGCGCCTCGGGTTTTCATGTCTTCGGAAAAGAGGTGGGTGAGGTAGAACAGGGCCGAGGCATTGATCCGCAGCGCCGTGTCATAGGCATCCATCGGGCCGCCCCAGAGAGCCTCGGGGTTTCGCGTGACGGCATTGTTGACAAGGATATCGCAGCCTACCGTCTCATCTGCGATGCGCGCGTGCAGCGCGTCGATCGACGCCTGGTCCCCCAGATCGAGCGGCAGGGCGCGGACATCGTAACCTCTGCCCCGCTCCTCGGCGGCGACCGCCTCCAGCGCCTCGATCCCGCGCGAGGCGATGAAGGTCGTTGCCCCTGCCTCGGCAAGTGCGGCGACGATCTGCCGGCCGTAAAGACCGGCGCCGCCCGTCACCAGCGCGACCTTGCCGGAGAGCGACAGGGCGTCCATCACGTTGCTCATTGGGTGACCTCGATTTCATTGATGTGGATGACCTTGCCGCCCTGTTCGCGGCTTTCGATCCCGCAGATGACCAGTTTCATCAATTCCTGCGTCTCGGGCCACGGAACGGGTGGCGTGCCCGTGCGCAGCCATGACACGACCCCTTCGAGCTGTGTCTTGAAGGCGTAGTAGGTGTCCTGCGAGCGCAGCTGAACGCCGCCCTGCGTGCCCGCGATCGTCAGGAAGCCGGCGCCGCCGATCTGGTCCTTGATCACCGAGATCGTCACGTCGATCCCGTCGCGGTGTGTCAGATGCACGATGTTGCGTTCGGCGGTGCCGGTATTGCGGATCGTCTCGAACCCCGGGCCGGTGATCGGCAGGATCGTCTCGAGCGCGTGGATTCCGTAGGTTTCCCACTTCTTGGCCATCGTCATGTTGATATGCCGAAGCGCGCCGAATTCGTGGGTCCGCCGGTGATAGGGCGCGAATTCCTTAGCATAGCGCATGGCCGAACTGCTGAGGATCGGATGCCCCGCCGCGACCCAATCGGAAAACTGAGCCAGATCGGCGCGGTTGTCACACAGCGGCTTGTCGATGAAGACGGGGAGGCCTGCCTCGACAAAGGGCCGGGCGCGGTCCACGTGCTGGTGGCCGATATCGGTGGCGATCAGCACGGCGTCGACCTCTCCGATCACGTCCTCGGCCCTTCCGGCGATGTTGGGAATATGGGCGACGGCGGCGACCTGAACCGCATCGGGGGGATCTTCGGTCCATACATGGGTGACTTGGGTCCCCGCGATCCCCAGTGTCTCGGGCGGTTGTTTGGCGATATAGTCGCGGATCACGGCATAGGGACAGCGGGCCAGCGCGTCGGCGTCATAAGAGCCATTGACGATGATGCTCCATGAATAGGGATGGCCGTTGCCTTCGGTCATGCCCAGCATGGCGAGTTTCAGGGGGCGATCGCCCAGGGGAAAGGTCACCATGCTGTCCAGCCTCCGTCGACGCCAAGGATCTGACCGGTGATGTAGCTAGCCGCATCTGACAGAAAAAACACCACCGCGCCCGCGGTTTCATGGCGCCGCCCCATGCGACCCATCATCGTGTCGCGGGTCAGGTTGGCGATGAATTCGGGGTGCACGTCCTGCACGGCCTGCGGCGGAAAGGGGCCCGGCGTGATCGCGTTCACGCGGATGCCCCTGCGTCCGAAATGACCGGCCACGTAGCGCGCCATCTGGCTGATCCCGGCCTTGCCCGCCCCGTAATCCACCGGGTTGGGCGGCATGTCGCCGGGATAATTCGCGGGATCGGGCGCCACGGTGCCATACATCGACGAATAGAACACCATTGCGCCCCCCTCGGTCATCTTTGACGCCGCAGCCCGGGCAAGCACGAAGGTGCCCGTCAGGTTGATCCGGTTCGAGCGGTCGTATTCCTCGGCGGTCAGCTTGTCGAAATGGGTATTGCTCGACCCGGCGGTGGCCATGACCAGCCCGTGGAGCGTCCCGCAGCTGTCGACACAGGCCAGGATCGAGCTCTCGTCGGCCATGTCGACGTGGCACGTCGTGACCTCTCCCGTGCCGGGCTGCCCGGCAAGCGTCGCCTGCGCCTCGGCCAGCCGGCCCGGATGGTGATCGCCGATCACGACCGACGCGCCCTGCGCACGCAGCGCCTCGCAGACCGGAAGGCCTAGATAGCCCGCCCCGCCCACGATCAGGACGGTCTTGCCGTCCATGGAAAAAAGGTTTTGCACAATCACTCCAATTCGATGAACCGCCGCTCGATCCAGGATCGTTTCGCGGCGAGGGCGAGACCGAGGTTGACCCTTGCGTCCTGTAGCGTGGCCAGCGGATCAGCTAGGCCGTCGAGCGCGTCAAGCATGGCCTCTGCCTGCAAGGTGAAACGCGCCTGATGGGCCTCCATCGGGACCATGCCTTCCATGAAGTCGCGGGTTTCCGACCAATGACCGCTGTCGTCATCGGCAAAGCTGAGCCGGGCGTGATCGAGTTTCAGATTGCCCTTCGTGCCGATGAATTCGGCATTGGCCACGTTGCGTTTCTGGAACTGGTTGATCGTCAGGTTGGCCATCGCGCCGCTTTCGAACCGGATCGAGACGAGGCAGGTATCCTCCGTTTCGGTCCCTTCGAGGGCGAGCCTGTCATACATCGCACCCACGGTGACGGGCCGCCCCATGATCGAGATCAGCATATCGAAACTGTGGCTGGCCGCATCGAGGATCGCGCCGCCGCCCATCTCGGGGCGGGCATAATAGGTGCGCTGGAAATCAGGCCGGTACTTCGGGAATTCCTGCGAGGAATTCAGATAGGCCAGCTTGAGCGTGCCGATTTTGCCCTCGTCGATCTGCTTGCGCAGGTTGATGATCTCGGGCGCGATTCGCCGGATATATCCGACCCGGGCCAGAAGGTTCGCCCTCTCGACCTCGGCGATGACCTCGTCAACCCCATCCTCGGTCACGGCAAGGGGTTTCTCGACCAGAAACGGCAGCCTCGCCTCGGCGCAGGCCCGCATCAGCGGGACGTGATGGTTGGCGGGCGCACAGATCACCGCAAGATCGTGGGCGGCGGGGTCCGCCTCGGCCAGATCGGCGCATGCGGCCTCGGGGGCGAACTCGGAAACGATTGCATCCCGCTTGGCGCTGTCGGGCTCGAGGATCGTCAGGCGGGCGCGACCGGTCTGGCGGTAGCCGATGATATGGCGCCGTCCGATCCCTCCGGCCCCGATGATCAGGACGCTGCGCATTTGAGAAGTCATCTGTTGTCCCCCGTATGGCCTGCGCGGCTGTGAAGGCCGGGCTCTGACCGACATTTCGGCGGGTACAAGAGCCTTGACTCAGCGCAAAATGCCATGTTGTTATGTTAATAGGATATCTTAGCCTGTCAACGCTGCCGCAAGGCGCATCGGCGAAGGCCTTGCCGGGGGAGGACGTGTCCGGTCCCGGAGGGTCCCGGAGGGTCCCGGAGGGTCGATTGCATCGGCGCGACCGGAAAAAGGCTGCAATTCCGGGCATCGAAGACCCGGCAACTCTAGGCGTGAAGATCGGCTTTGGCCGGCCTTCCGATAATGACGAACGACAATAGGGGATTTGAAATGAACAAACTTCTCACAACGTCCGCCGTAGCTTTGATCGCAGTCTGCGGAACGACCTGGGCCTGGGCCCAGCCTATCAATGAAAGCGAACTGTCGGACCCGCGCGTCCGTCAGGCGATCGCCTATGCAATCGACATGGAAACGATCGCTGAGACGCTGTTCGAAGGAGCGGCGATCCCGGCGATCGGCCTCACTTCGGACCCGGCCAATTATCCCGAAGGGATGAACACCTATTCCTACAACCCCGAACGTGCGCGCGAACTTCTGGCCGAGGCCGGATGGGACGGCAGCCGCACGCTCGACATGGTCTACTATTACCCCGATCAGCTGACCGCCGATTTCATGGCGGTCGTGCAGGCCCAGCTTGCCGATGTGGGCATCGACATGACCTATCGCCTGCTTGAAGGCGATGTGGGCGCGCAGATCACCGGCCGTCCGGCCGATCCGGTCAATGGCCCCTCGGTTGTCGAATGGGACATGCTCTACGGTGCCCGCGCGGCCATCGCGAACCAGGAATACTTCAACCGCTTTGCCGAAGGGCAGATGCCGATGATCCCGACGGTGGAAGAGATGCTTCCGCTTGTGGAACAGGTCAATGGCACGGTCGACCCGGCCGTGCAGCGCGCCGGCTATCAGCATATGGAAGGCATCATCAACGAAAATGTCTACATCCTGCCGCTCTATTACCAGCAGCTCTACATCTTCGAGAGTGACCGGATCAGCCGCAACGGGGCGCCCTACGGAAACGAGCAGTACAGCTACAATTCCGATGTCATCAACTGGACGGTCGAGCCCAACGAGGATGGCGAGCGCGTGGCCTATACCAACGCCGCGCCGATGCAGTTCTTCGAATTGCCCTGGCAGAACCTCGGTATCTGGGTGCACAGCCGCTATGCCTTTGACACCATTCTCCAAGCCGACGGATCGCTTAGGCCAATCGGTGGAAAACTGGCCGAAAGCTACGAGGTCAGCGAAGATGGCCTGACCCTGAGCTTTACCATGAAGGAAGGGCTCAAGTGGCATGACGGATCGGACCTTACGGCGGAAGACGTCGTCTGGAGCATCGAGACCGCCGCTCTTGCGCCGATCGTTCAGCCGCTTGTCGCGACGACAATCGGAAGTATCGAAGGCGCCGATGCCTACAAGGCCGGAGAGGCCGACAGCATCAGCGGCATTTCCGTCGATGGCCGCACGGTCACGTTGACCTTCGCGACGATCGACCCGAACATGCTGATGTCGTTCGCGCAATTCGCGCCGCTTCCGAAAGCCTATCTCGAAGGCGTCGATCCGCTGCAAATCCAGCAGCACGAGTTCTGGCAGAAGCCCGTTGGCTCGGGTCCCTTCATGATCGAAGAGGCCCGGATGAACGAGTTCACCACGCTGGTGCCGTTCCCCGATTACCACCGGGGCGTTGCCAAGATCGACCGTATCATCGCGCTGCCCTCCGCTGACGGGGATGCCAACCTGATCCGCAACGCGGCGGCCTTCCGTGCCGATTTCGGCTATACCAAGAACGCCACGGATGTGCCTGCTCTCGAAGAGATGGAGCATATGAACGTGACCGCGGTGAACATCCCCTATACCCGGATGTTCTGGATCAACCAGTTCCCGCGCGAGTGATCCTCGATCAGGGTTTCTGAACTCCCCGGGGGAGCGTCCGGAAGGCTGCTCCCCCTTTCATGACCAAGCTTTGACCCCCGAGGCACATGCTCACATATATCGCGCGCAGATTGCTGACCCTGATCCCGATGGTGATCGTGATCAGCTTTCTGATCTACCTCGGCCTCGAGCTGACGCCGGGCGATGCCGTTTCTCACATGGTGCCGCCCGACGCGCGGAGCATGATGGACGAAGAGCGTCTGCAGGCGCTCAGGGAAAGCCTCGGATTGGGCAAGCCGTTCATCGTGCGCTACTGGATCTGGATCACTGGCGTGATGCAGGGCGAATTCGGATACAGCCTTGCCGGCGGTGTGCCGATCTCGAAAATCTTTCTCGACCGGCTGCCCGCGACGCTGGAACTCTCTTTCGCGGCGCTGCTGATCTCGACCGTTCTGGGCAGCATCCTCGGCACGATCAGCGCGCTGACGCGCGGCAGCCTCACCGACCAGAGCCTGACGGTCGTGGGCATGCTGGGCGTGTCGATCCCCGAATTCTTCTTTGGCCTTGTCGCGATCCTCGTCTTCGCCCTTAACCTGAACTGGTTTCCGGTGGGGGGGCGTATCCTGCCCGGCTATGACAGTTTCTGGGACAGGCTTCCGCATCTGGTCATGCCCGCGATGGTGCTGTCGATCATGATGACGGCGGGCGTCATGCGTTATGCCCGCTCCTCGATGCTCGATGCGCTGAGCCGCGATTTCATCCGCACCGCCCGGTCCAAGGGCATGCCGGAATGGCGGGTCAATATCCTGCACGGGTTTCGTGTTGCGTTGACGCCGGTGATCGTTCTGATCGGGTTCCGGCTTCCGGTTCTGATCGGCGGATCGGTGATCATCGAACAGGTGTTCCAGTGGCCCGGCATCGGCAAGGAATTCGTCTCGGCGGTGCGCAGTCAGGATTATCCGCTAGTCATGATGGTTGCGCTCTTCTCGGTTCTGGCCGTTCTGATCGCGAGCCTCATCGTCGATCTTCTGACCGCGATTATCGATCCGCGCGTCCGGCTGGGCGAATAGCGCCATGACGGATGCCAATGCCACACGCCCCAGAACGCGGCGCGATGCCCAGTTCGACAAGATCCGCGACCGCGAGGCGGCGCTGGCCGGAACCAGGCAGCACACCGCCCGGTTCATGTCGAAGTTTCTCAACAACCGTCTGGCGGTCGTGGGCTTCGTGATCTTCGCCGTGATCTGCCTGATGAGCCTTTTCGCGCCGCTGATCGCGCAGCATGACCCGATGTCGCCCAACCTGCGCGCCATCGCAAAGCCGCCCTCGGCCGAGCATTGGTTCGGCACCGACAAGACAGGCCGCGACGTCTTTGCCCGGGTCCTTTACGGGGGGCGGGTCTCGATCCTCGTGGGGCTGGGAAGTGCGCTTCTGTCGGCCATCATCGGCGTCATCATCGGTGTGTATTCCGGCTATGTTGGTGGCTGGCTCGACTGGATCGCGATGCGGATCTCGGAAATCTTCATGTCGTTTCCGCAGATCATTCTCGTCTTGCTGCTGGTGGCGATCCTCGGGCAATCCCTGCTGAACCTGATCGTGATCTTCACGTTGACGGGCTGGGGCGGCATCTACCGGATGGCGCGCGCGCGGATGCTGTCGATCCGCGAAGAGGAATACGTGCAGGCACTGCGTAGCTTTGGCCTCGGGCCCGCGCGGATCGCCTATAAACACATGCTGCCCAATGCGCTTGGGCCGATCATGGTCAACATCACCCTGTCGACGGCGGCCTTCATCCTTCAGGAGGCGGGGTTGAGCTTTCTGGGCCTTGGCGTCCCGCTGTCGATCCCGACCTGGGGCAACATCCTGAACGCGGCGCAGGATCTGCGCGTGCTCGAGCAGAACTGGTGGATCTGGCTTCCTGTGGGGGCCACGATCTCGCTGTTCGTGCTGAGCGTGAATTTCATCGGAGACGGGCTGCGCGATGCGACCGACCCGTCCCAGCAGGGGTAGGGGCGATGGCAAACGAAGTCGCCCTCACCGTCAACGGGCTCAAGACCTACATCTACACCAACAACCGCTGCAACCGCGCGCTTGACGGTGTGTCGTTCGAGATCCGGCAGGGCAAGACCCTGTGCATCGTGGGCGAAAGCGGCTGCGGCAAAAGCGTGACGGCCGACTCGATCATGCAGCTTTTGCCGACGCTAAGCCGGATCGAGGATGGAGAGATCACCTATCACGGCCCGGACGGGCCTGTCCGGATCGACCAGCTGCCGCGCGATGGCGCAAAGATGCGCGCCATCCGGGGCAAGGAAATCGCGATGATCTTTCAGGATCCGATGACGGCGCTCAACCCCGTCTATTCGATCGGGTTCCAGATCAAGGAAATGCTGAAATACCACACCGGCCTTGGCCGGTCGGACAGGCATTCCAAGGCCATCGATCTTCTGCGGTCGATGGGCATTCCGCTGCCCGAGAAACGGGTCAACGAATATCCGCATCTCTATTCGGGCGGGATGCGGCAGCGCGCGATGATTGCCATCGCCATGTCGTGCAACCCCCGCATCCTGATCGCGGACGAGCCGACGACCGCGCTCGACGTGACGATTCAGGCCCAGATCTTCGAGTTGATGGATACGCTCAAGCGTGACCACGGCACCGCGATCATGCTGATCACCCATGACATGGGCGTGGTGGCCGAACTGGCCGATGACGTGGCCGTCATGTACATGGGCAACATCGTCGAGGCCGGTCCGGTGGGCAAGGTCCTGCGCAACCCGGTGCATCCCTATACCCGCGCGCTTCTGGAGTCGATCCCGGTTCTGGGCCGGGGCAAGGATCAGGAGATCAAGGCCATTCCGGGCCAGACCCCCGATCCCTACAACCGGCCCAAGGGCTGCCAGTTCGCCGACCGCTGCGCCTATCGGATCGGGGCCTGCGACCAGATGCCGGACGAGACGCAGGTCGCCCCCGATCATCGCGTGACGTGCTGGCGCTACGAGGAGTTTGCGGCCGATGCAGCCGAATGACCCGATCCTGAAGCTGCGCGACGTGCAGGTGCATTTCCCGGTGAAGACGGGTGTCTTCAAACGGGTGACGGGCCATGTCCGCGCGGTCGACGGCGTCGACCTCGATGTGCGGCGCGGTGAGGTTCTGGGCCTTGTCGGTGAAAGCGGTTGCGGCAAGACGACGCTCGGCAAGGCGATCCTGCAACTCGTCCGGGCGACGCAAGGCACCGTCACCTATTCGGGCGAGGACGGCGAGACCGAGCTTACATCGCTCGATGACGCAGGGCTGTTTCGCTTCCGCAAACGGCTTCAGATCGTGTTTCAGGATCCCCATTCCTCGCTGAACCCGGCGTTCACCATCTTTGGCTCGCTCGAGGATCCGCTCCGCCACTACGGGGTCAAGACCCGGGAGGAACGCCGCAAGATCGTGGGCGACCTGCTCGAGGCCGTGAACATGCGCCGCGAGTCGATGGATCGCTATCCGCACGAGTTTTCGGGCGGACAGAGGCAGCGGATCGGCATTGCCCGCGCGCTCAGCATCGAGCCCGAACTCATCGTCTGCGACGAGGCCGTGAGCGCGCTCGACGTGTCAATCCAGGCGCAGGTGCTTCAGCTTCTGATGGAGCTGAAACGCGAAAAGAATCTGACCTATGTCTTCATCACCCACGATCTGAGCGTGACCGAATATCTCTGCGACCGGATCGCGGTGATGTATCTGGGCAAGATCGTCGAGCTGTGCGACGCCGAGGATCTTTATGCCAACACGCTGCACCCCTATTCCCAGGCGCTCCTCTCGGCCATTCCCGTGGCTGATCTCGACAAGAAGTCACGCCGGATTGTGCTCCAGGGCGATGTGCCAAGCCCGGTGAACCCGCCGTCGGGCTGCCCGTTCCACCCGCGCTGCCGCTATGTCGTGGATCGCTGCAAGACCGAGGTGCCCGAGTTGCGCCGATTCAAGTCGGCCAAGGGCGAACACATGGCCGCCTGCCACCTGATCGATCAACCACTGGCGGAGCAACCGCTCAGAACCGAAAGCCCATAGATATGGCGAAATATGCGATCCACGATTTCAAGGGCGTGATCCCCGCCCTTGTCACGCCGTTCGACCTTGATGGCAGCCTGAACGAAGGGCTGCTGCGGGGCATCACCGCGTCGCTGGTGGCGCGCGGCGTCGATGGTCTTTACCTGACCGGCTCCACCGGCGAAGGCTTCATGATGAGCCCCGAGGAACGGATGCGCGCGGTCGAAACCGTCTGCACAGAGGTCGCGGGCCGCATTCCCGTCATGGTCCATGTGGGCGCGATCAGCACCTACCAGACCGTCGCGCTCGCCCGTCAGGCCGAGGCTGCGGGCGCCGATGCTATCTCGTCGGTGCCGCCGATCTACTGGCCCTTCACGCCCGATCAGGTCGCCAGTTACTACGCTGACGTGACGGCCTCCACCTCGTTGCCGATGGTCGTCTACAAAATCGCGCTCGCGGGCGAGATCGGGTTCGAGCTTCTGGCCCGGCTGGCCGCCATGCCGGGGATCGAAGGGGTCAAATACACCGCCCCCACCCATTTCGAGATCGGCCGCATCAAGGCCGAGATCGGCCCCGATTTCCGGGTCTTTTCCGGCGCCGACGAAATGGCGATGTCGGGGCTGGCCTTCGGGGCCGATGGCTTGATCGGGTCGTTCTACAACATCATCCCCGAGCTTTATGCCGATATCGTCGCGGCCATGACCGAAGGCCGGATCGCAGATGCCAAGGCGTTGCAGGACAAGGTCAACGTGATCATCTTCTTCACGCTCAAGCAATATCCGATGTCGGCGATCAAGCGGATCATGGCGTGGCAGGGTGCCGATGCCGGCTATTGCCGCAAGCCGTTCGACAATTACGAGACGCCCGAGGCGGAAGCCGCGCTCAAGGACGCCTACCGCGCCTTCCGCGACGCGCATGGCCTCGCCGAAA
>CALGEF010000368.1 GCA_937881755.1 uncultured Acidobacteriota bacterium | reverse complement strand
CTGCGACAGGCCCGTAAGGCGCAGGGCGGACAGCAGGAAGTCATTGGGAGATTTGAACTTCTGCGCCTCGGGATTCCACGCGTCTTCCAGCGAGATAAGCGTTTTGTGCAACGCGGGCAGGCTGCCACCACTCATCCGAAAGCTTTCCGCCAGAGCTTCGACTGCCGCAGCAGGGGGATTGTCCGAAATGAAATGGCGGGCGAGCTTCGTGGCGATGCGTTGCGCCGTGGAAGGATGTTTGGCCAGGTCGCGCAGGATCGTCTCGCCTTGCCCCTCGCCGGCTTCTTTGTAGCGCTTCCCCATAACCGTCCGGGTGCCCGGCTCGTGAAAGCGGTCCACGAAGATGAAGTCGCCCGGGTCGGCTCCAGGTGCGAGCAGTCTGGTGCGCCCGCCCGCCAATGACCAACCTGTCAGCGCCTTGGCAAACTCGGTGACATCCGCCTGAGTGTAGCCGCCTTGCGCGCCGAGTGTCTGCAGCTCGAGAATTTCACGTGCGAGGTTTTCGTTGAGACCCTTGTCGCGGCGCTTGCCGGCATTCGAGTTCGGCCCCATCGACTGGGCCTGGTCGAGATAGAGCAACATGCCGGGATGCCGGGTCGAGGCAACCAGCAGGTCGGCGAATGTTCCGGTCATGCCGGCCCGGATCACCTCGCGCTCGAACACCCCAGCAAAGGGAATGGTTACCGCCTTGGTCGCAGAAACCGTGAAATGGTTCGACCAGAACAGGACGAGACGCTCCGCGAAACCCGCCTCAGTTGTGAGCCCATGAAGCGTACGCGCCTCGATTTCGGCGATCAGGATTTCGCGCAATTGATTGAGCGGCTGGAGAATAGCTTCTTCTTGCGCTTCCGGGCTCATCTTGCCCGCTCCGCCTTCCGTCTTTTTCTTCAGGTCTTCTAGATAGCTCCCGAGCGCCTCGGCAGCGCTGCGGGTAGTCGGCAACCCGCCTGAAGCCAGCATGAAGCTCGAAGTGCGCGTCAACTGCTGTGCCAGCCAGTCTCTTGGGTCTGTGGTTTCCGCATCAAACTCTCCCGGCCGGGCACCAAGCCCGAAGCGGTTGATGGCAATCGAAGCGGCAAGGGTTCGAGGCATGTTTGGCTCGCTGACTTTCGAGTTGAACGATGGCGCGGCGAATATCCGTTGCGGAAAAAAATAAAAAATCACCGTCGCCTCCCGGCGATCTCCTGCTGGGTAGCGCCCCAGTATCCCGATGACCGGACTGAAGCGACCCTGCCGCTGGCTGGCAACGACGATGGGAGCCGATTTGGTCCAAGAAAGTCATTCGGTCATTCTGAAGATTTGGGCGTGCCTGCTGGTAAGCCCTCGCCGTCTCTCAATTCAGTTTCACGATTGAAGCCACAGCGGACCGGAAGAGCACTCGGGTTAACTTTAACACCCACCATATAGGTTTGGTTTGTTTGAATTTTCCTTCTTGCGCTGCCAGAAAAAGAGCCCGCGTTTCGTTTCGTCAGGCGCGGTTCGAGTCTCACATTCCAGAGCTTTCCGGGCACATCCGTCAACGTCCAGGGCCTCTTCACTTAGATCAACGCCTTCCTCTCGACCGGGTCTACTCAGTTCATGGAAAAGGAAATGACTTGCCTGACCTGCGCCATCCTGCCCAGGCCAGAAAATGGCCTGCATGACATTGAATGCAGCGTGCAGATCAACTGCAAACCCCCGTCTTCCTTTCTAGCTGGCCCCGAAAGCTTTTAGCGCGTACCGGGCAATGCCGTCACCCCATTCCTGAACGAAGTGGCCACCCTCAGGGATGATCAGCGGTTCTGGGCATCCGCGAATGATCTTTTGCAGGGCCTTCATCTGGTCGAGGCCCAACACCGGATCGGCTACGCCAACGGCCATGAAGCTTTTGCCCGCCCATTCCGTCAGACGAGTTCCGGGAAACGACGCACGCCAGCCTTGTAAGTTTCGTCAGGAAAGGGCGCGGCGTATGCGTTGGCTTCAGCATCTGAGAGAATAGGTGACGCGCGCTTCATCAGGGCGGCAATATCAAGATCTGGTTGAGAGCGATTGAACTGTTTCCAGGTCTCGAAGCCCTTGCCGGGTGAGACGCCCGTGGCAATCGTCGTGTTCATGACGATTAGGCGCTCGAACCTTTCCGGCATTTCCATGGGCACGGTAAGGCCAAGGAGCCCCCCCCCAATCCTGCACAACCAGCGTGATGTTGGTCAGATCCAAAGCGCGAATGAAGGCGAGCAGCATGTTGCGGTGGAAAGTATAGGTACAGACGCCCCCCTCAACGGGCTTGTCGGAGCGTCCGAACCCTAGCCAGTCCGGCGCGACGACCCGCGCACCGGCCCCTGCAAAGACAGGAATCATCTTGCGGTAAAGGTAGCTCCAACTCGGCTGGCCATGAACGCACAGAAATGTATGACGGGCGTCCTGTGGTCCCTCATCTACATAGTGGACGCGCAGGCCCTCATAGCCTGGCAGCGTGTCCAGATAATGCGGCTGGAAAGCCCAATCGGGAAGATTGGCGAAGCGATCGTCCGGTGTGCGTTTAGCCTGGATTTGCGTATCAGCTTTCTCATGAGCGCGGTCGGGCTGGGATCATTACTACAATAGGGCGGGAGAAGCAGAAACTGAATGTCGATGACTTCAAGCAGGCTTTTTTGTCAGCTTGCGCAATCATCCTGCTTAACCGACTCCAAGGGTTCAATCATCGTTGTCGGAAAGAAGCTCCGATCACAGGATGCGGCCATGATTGCTCCGGCTTTCGGACACTACCTGTCAAGGTCATGAACCACGGCCGCCTAAAGGCAAATCGCGCTTCAAATTCCAAAGCGCCTACTGAAGATCAAGAAAATCAATCGATACCTCCCGGCGCAGAAACCGCCAACCGTCAGGGGTCCTTACAAATTCATCCCGGTACTCACCAATCATGGACGGGCCCTTAACTGGCGAGACGCGACGCCCCAACTCCCCGTCGTGCCGGTAAAGAGTTAGGTACACCACGCCTTTGGCTGCGCTTTCGTCTATCACCTCGACAATCAGGTTCGAACAGATATGCCGGGACGCTCTCGTCAAGTTGTCTTGCCGTCCCTGAAACCCTTTCAAGATCGCCGCCCGCCCTGCCATCGTATTGTCCGCGGACGCCCACACGCCGTCCTGCGCGAACAATTCGGCGACACGCGCCGCCTCCTGATGGTCAATGAAATGACAATACTGCATCACCAGCTTCTCACATTCCCGTTCGATCATCATCCGGTCCAAACTGTTCATTCGATCTGCTTGCCTCACACTGGTTACAGTTTCAATTGGCCCTCAATCTCGCAAACGGAACCGAAAACTTGCCGGTCAACAATACCCGACCGCGCCCGATCTGGAATGCCAGCGCATCTTTGGGGACCGGGGCGGCCGCCTCCCAATCTCGCTCCAGTCACTCGACAGCAAAATATTGCCGAAGCCATGCCGCACACTGTTCTGCCAATCCAACTGAAACGATTGGGTAATGCAGTGAGACCAAAAGCGAGACCTTGTTCATCATCCCCTAGATCGCCGTCAGACCTCCGTCGACATACACCGCACTGCCCGTAACGAAGGATGCATCATCCGAGAACTGTAATATCGACCATTCAGCGGGACAACCGGTTGCTCATTCATAGCCGCTCCCTGAGTGCTTCGTAAGGGGTCTTTCCGCTGAAGGCACTATGCGGTCTGGCAAAGTTGTAGAACCGCTCCCATTCGTCCAGCTTTTGCTCCAGATCGACATCGTCTTTGTACGACAGAAGCTGATAGAATTCCTGTTCGTCGGACCGGTGCGAGCGTTCGACTTTACCATTGAGCTGGGGACTGCTCGGCTTGATGTAAACGTGTCGGGTTCCCTTGTCCTCGACATGCCAGTGGAACTTGGCCTGAAATTCATACGTTGTCGGTGCGTATCTGTTGGATACGAAAGGGGAACTTCTCGATGATGTGATCGACGAAGTCGATGGCGTTGGCTTGCGTGTGGCGCTTGTAAACTTTCAGGGCGCGCACCCGCAGAGCGTCATCAATCGCCGTGTACTGGTAGCGCTTGACCTTCTGACCCTGTTTTCCTTTGAAGATAAGGAACTTGACGTCCATCTGGATATGGTGGCCCGGCACCTGTTTGTTGTAGCGCTGGGTATGGATCTTCCGCACACGCGTCCCCCGAGGAAGGCGGTTCAGGCCATGCCGCTTCAGAGTGCGATAGACGCCCGCGTCAGAGACTTTGATGGCGTGATAGCGCTCCAGATACCAGACGATCCGGATCGGTCCGAGATGATACGTGCGTCTGAGGTGAAGGATCTTCTCTTCGACCTCAGGCGACATCTTGTTCGGATGATTGTGTTGCACCGACCTTGCAGCTGCAAGGCCCGTATAGCCTTCGTCAGAATAGGCTTTGCGCCATCGATAGAAACTTGCCCTTCCGATCCCGAAATACCGGCAGGTCTTGCTCACATCTCCGATCTTCTCGGCATACTCCAGAATCCGAAGCTTGCGTTGAATCTCGCGTTGTTCGCTGGTCATTGAAATCACCCTTCTGTCCCTATCCCGGGACTAAAAAGGGTGTCTCGCTGAATTGTACATATCTACACTCCGCGGCGAATGTAATTTGTCTGGTTGTCAGACAATATTTGCCGTGCGATTATGATTTCTTGTCAGGTAAGGGCTTTCTAGGGTGATCCAAAACACTGGCGCTGCGATCTTTCCAATTGCCATGTCCGAAGCACTCGTCTGGCGAAAGCAACTCCGGACGGCGTCTGGCCTGATCACGGTGAAGAAAACCAAAAACATTGGATTGTTCGATAAGAAAGGGAGAAAATCATGAACCGGTTGCTAGTACTTGCGAGCGCGATCACCTTGGCGGCTTGCGGAAACACGGGGCTGAATACAAGTCATAGCTCTGCTCCCGACACGGCTGAGCCGGCAAATACTGTTTTGCCAAGCGCTCCGCGCCCGAATGTCATCATCATCATGGCGGATGATCTTGGCTGGGGCGACATTGGCGCGAACGGTTCGGAGATTATTACCACACCTCACATCGACTCGCTTGCAGATGAGGGGGTGAACTTCACGTCCGGCTATGTCGCCGCAGCTGTTTGTGCGCCGTCGCGGGCAGCCCTCATGACCGGACGGTATCAGCAGAGTTTCGGGTATGAGTTCAATCCCCGCCTGCGCCGGGAACTTGGAATTCCCGTTGACATCGAAACAATTGCCGACCGAATGGGCGCGCTCGGTTACTCGTCGGCGCTCATCGGAAAATGGCATCTCGGACAGGTTCCGGAACACCATCCTCTCAATCGCGGCTTCGATTACTTCTATGGCTTTACCGCAGGTGGAAACGGCTATCTGAACTCGGCCGAGGACGGCGAATACCTAAGCGATCCAGTGGAAGGGTCTGCGCCAGGCTTCAGGCGTATGCGACTCGAGGCAGGCTTTGAAAGGATCGAGCCGGAAGGCGACCTCACTTCACTTCTAACCGAGGCGGCAGTCGAATTCATTGAAGCGGAAGCGGGTGATCCTGACCCGTTCTTTCTGGTGCTGACCCACTTTGCGCCACACACACCCCTTCAGGCAACTCACTCTCAACTGGAGCGCTATTCGCACATCGAAGATCAATCCACGCGCATTTATTCTGCAATGGTAAGCGCTATGGACGATGGTATCGGCGCAGTGATTGATGCGCTCGAGCGCACGGGAGCCCGCGAGAACACACTGATCGTCTTCATGAGCGACAACGGCTGCGCTGCCTATATCGGCGAGGGCGTGTGCTCCAATGGCCCGCTCGCCGGATACAAGGCCAGCTACTTTGAAGGAGGCATACGCGTACCGATGATCGCAAGCTATCCCGGATCACTGCCGTCGGGCGTTGTCTTTGATGCGCCCGTGATGAGTTTTGACTGGACAGTAACTGCTCTTGCCATGGCTGGCGGGGACATCACGGGGCAGCAGTTCGACGGAGTAGATCTTCGCCCCTACCTTGCCGGAACGGCAGTCGGTGTTCCACACACACGCCTGCATTGGCGCACGCTGCCGAACTTCACTATTCGTGACGGTGACATGAAGCTTGTGATGATCGAGCAAGCTGCGGACAAAGTCATGAAGCCACTTTTGTTCGATCTGGCCAACGACCCGGGCGAAACAAGAAATCTAGCCGGGGCTCGTCCGGAAGAAGTCGAGCGCCTGGCCGGCCTGTTCGCAGAATGGAACGCCACTATTCCAGAGCCGGGCTGGGAGAGCCAGCGTACAGGGACATTCCAGCTACCCGACGGCGTCAGGGTCAATGTCTACAACTGAGATGCACCTGCAAACTTCACGACGCCGCCAGACAAATGCTCCGGATCAGGCGGGCCAAGCAAGGTCGCGAGAAGGCAAGCGGGTGCGCCCTGCCCGGAACGACGCGGAGAAGACCCGGATCATTGCACAAACCTGGGCACCGGGTTTGTCGGCGGCGCAGGTTGAGCGGCGCCATGACCTCAACGCCAACCTGACTTTCAAGTGGCTGCGGGATCCGCGATTTTCCTCGGTGCAGGTTCCTCGCATCGTTTTTCTGCCGGTGACGATCGCGGTCGATCCTCCCGCGATGAAGATTTCGGGCCGGCCAGTTACGGCTAACGCAGAGGTGAGCCTCGAGATCACGCCACCTGGTGACTGCACGGCGCGCGTCGATGTCGTTCGCCTCTGCGCCCGCATGCGCGGGCTGGAGCAATGATCCTAGTACCGGCATCGACGCAGATCGCGAGGCAGTCAGTGGAGAATGGTTGTTTTAGCCTGCGGGCTCAAGCTATGAGCCCGGGCGACCGACGCGACATGATCCAGCCAACCCCTCCAAAGCTCCGCCTCGGGGCACACTTCCGCGTGCTCTCAGCATGCTAAGGCGAACATTTCTCATCTCAGGTGTGGCGGCGTCGGCAGCATGCGCAATGAAGAGGGAGTTGCACTTGGAGCCTGCAGCAGCGCCAGTCCGCCATTACACGGCGCCGGATGGATGCCGGATTGCCTTCCGGGACACTGGCCCCGCAGATGCGCCTCCGATCTTCTTCTGCACGATGGCGACGGCCGCCCTGACGGTGTGGGATCCCATAGCCGCGCCACTGGCCTTGAGCCATCGGATCATCCTCCATGATCGGCGCGGCAACGGCAACAGCGACCCCGGCGCGCCGGACAGCCATACTTTCAATACCTTTGTCGATGACGCGCTGGGTGTTCTGAACACGCTCGGCATAGGCGAAGCTGCCATCTGTGGAATGGCCTTTGGCGCGCGCGTGGCCCTGCACCTCGCCTTGAGATTTCCTGAGCAGACGCGAAAGCTGATCCTGTTCGACGCGACAGGAGGTCCACCGGCTCCAGAAGCCCTCAGGCGCGCTGGTTCCGAAGAAGCGGCGCGCCTGAGGGCGCTCGCCGGGCTTCCGGCGTTGACCGTCCTTCCTGAATGGTTCTATCGGCGCGACCCCGCCGGCGATGGTCTGAACGGGGCCGCCCTGCGCGGTCAGCCTGCCTGGATCCCCGGACTCGCGGCACTCCAGCGCCCGACGCTCGTCGCCTGCGGCGATCACGACCCGAACCTGGAGGGAGCAAGGCGCCTCGCTTCGGAAATACACGGCGCCCAACTTGTAATCATGCCGATGACTGGACACGCGTCGATTCTCGACCGGCCCGATCTGGTATTGTCGATCGTCCAGGCGTTCTTGAAGTGAACACGTCAAACTCTGGGTGATCTGTTCAAGCGAACAAACGGTCGGTCGATTGTCTGCGGTCTGCCGGCTGCGATGGTTACAAAGGCCCGCCTGGGCAAGCTGCACAGCATGTGCAAGGTCGCACATCGACGTGGCTGCAAAGCCTTTCGTTCCAAGAAGGCGCGGGCCTGAAAAACGGATTTCCCGGCGCTTGCTCTAGAGGCTCTCAAGGCGAGGCCTAGGTCCGGACCCATTATCAGGATTCCCGAACTGACAGGATCATGATTCATTGCCTCTGTTTCAGGAGGCAAGTGGAAATGTCTGATTTCTTTTGGTTTTCCGATGAGCAATGGGCGCGGATCGAACCGCTTCTGCCGACTGATGCGCGCGGGATGGCGCGGGTTGATGATCGGCGTGTCCTGTCGGGGATCGTCCACGCCCTGAAGGATGGCGGGCGCTGGGCCGAGCGCGTAGTCTGGGAGGACATTTTTTCTGCCCTGGCGGGCGCGGAGGATTTGCCCGACAGGGTGTTCATCGACAGTACCTGCATCAAGGTCCACCGCTGCGCGGGCGGCGGAAAAGGGGGGCTCGGCGCATGGTATCGGCGTCACCAAAGGCGGCCGCAACACAAAGCTCCACGCCGTCTGCGACGGACACGGCCGCCCACTCGTCCTGATGCTTACGCCCGGAAACGTGCATGATTGCAAGGTTGCAGAGGCGTGCCTGACGGCGCTTCCACCAACCGCTCATCTCGTCGGCGATAAGGGATATGACA
Source organism: uncultured Acidobacteriota bacterium (assembly GCA_937881755.1). Classification (GTDB taxonomy): domain Bacteria; phylum Pseudomonadota; class Alphaproteobacteria; order Caulobacterales; family Hyphomonadaceae; genus Hyphomonas. The sequence goes on along the minus strand of CALGEF010000368.1, from coordinate 5,249 downwards.
GCCAGAAGCTGCGCGAGTGGCTGGAAGATCGCGGCACCGAGCCCGTCATACCGCCCCGGTCAAATCGAAAGGTCCAATATGCTTATGACAAGGCCATCTACCGCGAGCGAAACGTCATCGAGCGCATGTTCTGTAGGCTGAAGGACTGGCGACGCATCGCAACACGATTTGACCGAAACATCACCAACTTCATGGCGGCGATCGCCCTTGCAGCAGCCGTCATCTGGTGGCTGTAATGAGTCCGGACCCTAGTTTGTTTCGATCTTGACTTCTCGGCCGCCCGCTTGGGCTCAAGCCTCTTCGCGGTTGCTGCAATAGGCAACATTTGGAGTTGTCTTGACCACTTTGGGAGGCGGGAGCTCCAGTGATTGTTTGCATCGCTACCCTGGCCTCGGCCATGTAAAAAGTTACCGACCGATCGGTAGACAACCTTGGCGATGCCGTCTAGAATTGGGTCGATAAGGGTCATCTAGGAGGTCGCCTCCATGGCAAATCGCAGCGTGACAACAGCCGCTCACCGCTTCGGTCTCGGGCCGAAACCGGGCGAATTCGACACGATAGGATCGAAGCCGCAAGCGTGGCTGCTGGATCAGCTCGATACACCCTACCGGGCCCCTCGCCAGTTCGAGGGCTTCCTGAGCACTGCGGATCAGCGGCGCAGCATGTTTCACCGGTATGCAGATGTGACGCCGAGGCTGAGGGAGCAGCGCGAGGCAGCACTCGCCAGAGGTGACCATGCGGAGGCTGATAAGCTATCGGCCGAAATGAAGAAGGTCGAGTTTGGGTACCTGACGTGGATGAACGAGAGCATGATGCTCGAATTCGGCGCCCAGACCAATGTCGCCATTACGACTAATGAGCCGTTTCGGGAGCGGCTCGTCAGGTTCTGGTGCAACCACCTGGTCGTGCCAGCGATCAAGCAACCATCGAAGCGTCTTGCCGCAGCCTATGAGCGCGAAGCGATCCGGCCGCACGTGACGGGCAAGTTTGCCGACATGCTGGTCGCAAGCGCGAAACATCCTGGCATGCTGGTGTTCCTCGATAACATCTTGTCGATGGGATCGAATTCTGCGTACGGGCAGAAATCGGCGCGCGGCATCAACGAAAATCTCGGGCGCGAAATTCTTGAGCTGCACACCATGGGTGTGATGGGTGGCTATACACAGTCCGACGTAATCGAGCTCTCGAAAGGCATTTCTGGGTGGTCGCTGTGGCCATTGACGGAAAACACGCAAGGCAGCTGGCGAGAGCAGCCCCCTGGCGCTCAATACGGCGCATTCTACTTCTACGCTGACTGGCATGAGCCTGGCGCACACGTACTTCTCGGGAAGTCATACAACCAGTCTGGCGTAGCTCAAGGCGAGGCCATGCTGAATGACCTCGCGCGTCGGCCTGAGACCGCCCGGTTTCTGGCGACCAAGCTTGCCCAGCACTTTGTGTCGGACACGCCAAATGAAGCACTCGTGCGTCGTCTTGCCGATGTCTACCTCAGCCATGATACCGACCTTGGTGAAATGACACGAGCGCTTGTGGAAGCCGATGAGCCCTGGGACATGGCCGGGTCCAAGCTTAAGCAGCCGCAGGATTATGTTCTGTCCGTCCTTCGGGTGCTCGGCAAGCCTCTGCTGAATGACAACGTCCAGCCGCAGAGCATCTACAACGCGGATACGTACAAGTGGCGGGAGCACATCTGGGCGCTCTATTACGATGATGAATTCGGTACCGTCCCAGTAAAGGATCCTGCTGACTACACCTCGGACCTGGCAAAAAACGGCCTAGAGATCGCCACGCTCTACCGGGATATCGCAGCCATGGGCCAGCCGCCTTTACGCGCACCCGGACCGCAAGGTTGGTACGATCGCTGGTCGGATTGGAATGGAGCGGATTCTGTCTTGAAACGGGCCGAGTTCGGCGCCGCCAAGGCCGAACTATACGCAGGTGAAATCGGCGACCCGGCGGCATTCCTGGATGGAATCTATCCGGGGCACGCACCGGACGATCTGGCTTCGGCCGTCAAACGCGCCGCGTCCGGCGCGCAGGCGCTCAGCCTCATTCTCAGCAGTCCACACTTCCAGCGGAGATAACCCTCATGAACATCTCGCGTCGCGCCGCCTTACTCGGCATTTCAGCAAGCACGCTCGCTGGCGCCTGTGCTTCGCGCGCCTTCCCGGACATGGCGTTCGCGGACGCCGCAACGGACAAACGCCTAGTCGCTATCTTCCTCCGAGGGGGAGTAGATGGGCTGTCACTGGTTCCTCCCTATGCTGAACCAAAGCTCAAGGCGCTTCGGGGACCGTTGGTCGATGACATGCCGGGATCGGGCGGACCAAACGCCATGCATAAGCTCGACGGCATGTTCGCGCTAAACCCCGACCTGCCCTACTTTCATGAGATGTTCCTTTCAGGTGAACTCCTGGTTCTGCATTCTGCGGCCTCCCCCTATCGTGAAAGATCCCACTTCGACGCTCAGGATGTCATTGACCGGGGAACGACTGACCGCGGACTGCGCCAAGGATGGCTCAACCGTGTTGTCGGGCGCCTGCCCGACGGCGGGCGCAAAGCCCGTGCAGACCTTGCTCTCGGCATCGGCCCTACGCTTCCACTCTCGCTTCGCGGTCCGGAACCTGCCGGTTCTTGGTCTCCTCCGGTCCAGTCGACCATTGAAGGTGACACGTTTGAGAGGCTCACCGGCCTTTATCGAAACGACGCCAATCTCAGTGCCCCATTCCTGAACGCGGTTTCGGCGGGAAAGATGTCCGGCGGCGCGAACAGCGCTATGGGCAGCGCTGAAAGCCCGTTCGAGGAGATGGCGACAGTCGCGGCGGCATTCCTCAGGGAAAAGGCTGGGCCGCGAATTGTCACGATCGATTTCGGAAACTGGGACAGCCATTCGGATCAGAACGCGCGCGAGTTGATCACGCCGCAAAATCAGTGGCCCGGTCGCTACCCAAGTTTCTACCGCAAACTCAACAGCGGAATGCGCGCGCTGAAAACCGGACTAGGGTCGACCTGGCAGGATACTGCGGTCCTGATCTTTACTGAATTCGGCAGAACAGTGCGCGTGAACGGAACGAATGGGACAGATCATGGCACGGCCGGCGCCGCCATGCTCGCCGGCGGTGCGGTGGCTGGCGGCCGCGTAATTTCCGACTGGCGAGGGCTGGCGCCTCGAGACCTGCTCGATGATCGCGATCTCTATCCAACGACGGACGTAAGGGCGCTCTTCAAGGCCACGCTTCGAGAACACATGGGTCTCTTGGACACCGACATCGAGATGACCGTTTTCCCCCAGTCCGCTAGCATTGGTGCGCTTGAAGGGGTGTTCAGAACCTGAGCACGGCGCAAGCGCCGATCGCTCCGACAGTAGGAGATTGTCCTGACAATCGTGGTATCGGTCGGCAGCGACGCTTGCGTTCCTGCTTCGGGCCAGGCGACGCGTTCACGATGAGCCAGAAATCCTACTTGAGCACATTGGCCGATCCGTCTCCTGGTCGCTGACGGGCAACACCCATTCGTATCTATGGGGTTGCCAAAAGGAGTTGGCGAATGGCTTGCGAGATTTCCCCCCAATGTTCTCTGATCAAGGGCATTCTATCCTTGGTCATCAAGAGGACTGCCACCTGATCATTGATTGAAACAACAGGCGATGTTCCAAATGCGCCGCCCGACTGCATCTGCAGGCAACGACCCTCGACGGCAATCTCACCGCACCAGGCCCCAAGGCCATACCCTCTCTGTTCGCCAATGCTGGTTCGCTGCCCGAGAACCGCGCTGCGATCCGTATAGTCCCTGAACATTTCCTCGATGGAGCTTTGAGACAGGATCCGGTCTCCGCGGAACTCGCCACTCCCAGCGAGCATTTCGAGAAAACGCGCATAGTCAGCAGCCGTCGAGTAGCCGCCGGCTGCTGCAACGGGATTGGAAATGGCGGCGCGAACTTCACGCTGGCGACCCGACCCGATATAGGTCCGAGTCATTCCCAGAGGCTGCGCCAGTCTTTCGTCCAACAGCTGGGCAAAAGGTTTGCCCGCTACATCTTCGGCTATGTAAGCGGCGATCTGCATCCCGATCCCGCCATACTGGAATTGCTGGCCGGGGGGAGCGATTGCGGGTTTTGCAAAGGCGTCCCGCGCCGACTGTTCCAGCGTCCAGGTCCGGGGTTGTTCTGCGAGATGTCCCGGACCAAAACCTCCTGTGTGCGATAGTATTTCCCGGAGGGTTGCCTCGCCCTTGGTTCCGGTCGCCCAATCGAGATAGCTGGATATCGGTTCATCGAGATTGAGCTGGCCGTCGTCGACAAGGGTCAGGATCAGCGCGGCAGTCAGCCATTTCGTCGAGGACGCGATCGGAATTTCAGTGTTCTCGTCATACAGTCCCGAATTCTTCTGGTGAACCACCGCGCCGCCCTTGAGGACGATGAGGTTGGCCCCTTCGAGCGGCAGCGCGTTTGTGGCCTGGTCCAGATAGGCGTCTACGTCGCTCCAGGAGAGGGCGCCCTTGCGGGCTTCCAAAAGTGGCGCCTGATTACGCAACGGCTCTTCGGCTTCGCGCGGCGGCAGCAATGACCCGAGAAGCCCCTGAAACTCGGCCGGTGTGAGATCGCCGCTTGCATCGATATCCGCGTCGCCGAAAAAGCGCTTGTGCATTTCAGGAACTTCATCGGGTGAAAGGGATCCGCTGGAATCGCGATCAAGCGCTGCCTGAGCCGGATTGAACTGAGCGACGGCGGAGTCTTTAGCCGAGGCCGCCTCACACGCCTTTACACGACTGGCCAGAAAGGAAACCACCTGCTCTGTCGGCACATCGCCGGGCAGCCCGAACTCCTGATTCAAGCTTTTGTGAGTCTTATTGATACCGGCATACACTTCGGCATCCCTGCCGGTCTCGACGATCGCATCTCGCAGAGCTTCAGCCTGGTCTTTCGAATCGCGACGTCCGTCCATGTGGTGAATGACGAAGTCTGTGTTCGCGGTGCTCGCAGCAACGTAAGTGATCGGAGACAGTTCTTTCCAATAGGCGGGATCATCTCCGAAGACCTGCAGATAAAGATCGGCATTTGCGCCGGTCTGGGCCTGGCGCGTGATGTCGTAGCCAGCACCGTCCAGCAGGGACGCTACACGAATTATTGCAGGATCAACGCCTGCGGACTGAAGGTAGCGATCATCAAGCGCGACGAGGGCCGCGAGGTGAGCGCCTGCTGAATGTCCCTGCAGGACGACGTTGTCGGGATCAAATCCCAGCGTGCTGGC
>CALGEF010000367.1 GCA_937881755.1 uncultured Acidobacteriota bacterium | reverse complement strand
CGCAGCGCCCGCGCGCACGGACGCCTTCATCTTCCAGCCGACCACCAGCGGCGCGCAGGTCGCCTTCTCGCGGTATGGCGCGGACTATCTGGTGGAGTTTGAATGCAAGGAACTGGTGAACGCCATGCCCGCCTGCATCACCGAAGACGAAGCGGTTGCGTTCGCACGCGACCTTGCGATTTCAGGAACCCGTTGATGCGAAACCTACTGGCCGCAGCGGCTGCCGCGCTGCTTCTGACCTCGATGGCTGCCTGCGACTTCGTGCGCTTTCCCGGAGATGGCGGGCCCGAGCCCGGCATCCCCGAAGCTCCGCCAGAAACACCGCCCGGCGCGCCCGGTCCGCCGCCGCCCGTGGTCGATGATGACGCGTTCGAAACGCCGGTCGAGACCCCGGAAGGTGAAACGCCGGTTGAGCCGGGAACACCGACCGATGGAACGACGCCGCAGCCGGATCCAGTGGATACCACCGATGAGACAACGACGCCGCCAGTCGATGTGCCGGTGAACGAGACGCCGTTGGAGCCGGAGCCCGAGACGCCGGTCGTGGTCCCCGAGCCGGAGCCCGAACCTGTGGCGCCTGTGTTCAGCTATTACCAGCCGGGCGCGCTGCTGGCGGGTTCCGGTGGCGGATTCCCCGATCAGATCGTGCATGCCCCCGGCTTGATTTTCCCCATCAGGTCCGCGCCGGCAGTGCTGCAGTCGCAGGTGTTCGCATTCGGTGGCGGCGTGGCCGGCGGCGACCAGTGCGACGCGCGCAACTATTCTGCGCCCTGGCGGGACAATTTCTGCGAGACCCGCTCTGCAAACCGCACGACGCCCTTCTGCCCGGTGGCCAGAATCCATCAAGGCCAGGACATCCGCGTCGGCACGGCCGCCGATTGCCGGACGCTGCGCGGCCAGACGGCCGACGCCCGCGGACTGCATGAAGTGGTCGCTGTCGAGGACGGGATCATTTCCTCGATCAGTACCTACACGGTCAAACTGCGGGCCGAAGGCTCGATCTACAACTACATGCACCTCAACATGAAGCGCCTCGCGGTGACCGCCGGCCAGAGCGTCAAGGCGGGCGACCTGATCGGCTATGTGTCGAATGATTTCGGCGGCACGCCGACGACCATCCACCTGCACTTCGAGATCATCCAAAACACAGCCGATCACGGCTGGGTGCACGTGCCGCCCTATCTCTCGCTGGTCTCGGCCTATGAGCGGCGCGAGAATGGCCCGGGCGAGCAGATAGAGCCGGATATCGCGATTGCGTCCACGCAGGATGTGTTCGTCATCCCCGAGGGCTACGAGATCATCGAATAGGGCAGGTTAGCCCGAAATCGCCTGCTCGTCGCGTTCGCCGGTGCGGATGCGGATGATCATTTCAAGGTCATGGACGAAGATCTTGCCGTCGCCGATGGTGCCGGTGTTGGCTGACTGGGTGATCGCCTCGATCAGCCGTTCGGCATCATCATCGGCGCAGGCCAGCTCGACTTTCACCTTCGGCAGCAGGCGCACTTCGTATTCGGCGCCGCGGTAGACTTCCGTCTTGCCCTGCTGGCGGCCGTAGCCGCGCACTTCGGTCACAGTGAGGCCGGTGGCGCCGGCTTCAGAGATCGCCTCGATCACGGCGTCGAGACGGCTCGGCTTGAACACGGCAGTGATCAGTTTCATGGCGGGGACCCTCGCGCGCATTGTTTGCTGCAGGTGCGAAAATAATGTTACAATTGCGCGCGTCAATGATCTTCGCGCCGTGCGGCCTGGGCCGGGCGGGCGATGCGCAGACGTTCCGTAACGGGAGCCACGGCGCCGCCGCCGGGCGGGGCATAGAGGCGCTTGACCGCTTCGATGAGTACGACGCCGCCCAGGCCCGGCGTGAACATGCGCCCGATCGCCTCCCACCCTTCAGCGGCAGAGGTGACGAGGCCGCTGGAGAGCGGGGGCATGTAGAGCGCGCTGGACGAAGCAGTAACCTGGAACAGCCCGCCGGAGAGCAGGTTCGACAACTGGCTGCGCGTCCAGGGCCTGCCCTGTCCGAACGGCGTCTGCGTGGCGCGTGACCAGAGGCCGGCGCGGTTGGCGGCGGCCAGCACGATGCGGCCTTCCGGCGCGGTGATGCGCCAGATCTCGCGCAAATAGGCGCGCGGGTCGCCGGCCTCCTCGAGGCCGTGCAGCACGATGACGCGGTCAAACAGGCCATCCGGGAAAGGCAGACGCGGATCGCCGACCGCTACCGAGGCATTGCCGCGCTCGGACGCGGACCAGCGCACGGGGCCATGTTCGAAGGGGATCGCCGCGATCATCCGGCCGGGCGCGCTGCCGAAGGCTTCCAGGACGGGCAGCGCGTAGCCAAGGCCGAGCATCGACAGGCCGCTGGCGTCGCCCCAGAGATCGGTCAGCTTGCCAGCGAGGACGCGCGCGGCGGCGCGGCCGAGGGGCGAGGCGTAGAAGCGTTCGAGGGTGACGGCGTCCTGACGCATGGGCTACAGTCCGGACTCAATCAGCAATTCGGGAATCGGGCTCATGGGCATCTTCATCGACATACACCAGTTTCCCTGCCTGAACGACAATTACGGATATCTGGTTCACGACGCCGGTTCCGGCGAGACGGCGGCGATCGATACGCCGGACGCCGAGCGCTACCTCGGCGAGGCGAAGCTGCGCGGCTGGACGATCACGCAGATCTGGAACACGCACTGGCATCCGGACCATGCGGGCGGGAACCTGCGGCTGAAGGAAGAGACCGGTTGCCGGATCATCGGGCCCGCCGGGGAGGCGGCCAAGATTCCGGGGATCGACCAGGCGGTTAAGGGGGGCGACGTCGTGATGCTTGGCGAGGCGAAGGCGGCGGTGATCGACGTGCCGGGCCATACGCTGGGGCATATCGCGCTCCACTTTGCGGACCAGTCGGCGGCGTTCGTCGGCGACTCGGTGTTCGCGCTTGGCTGCGGGCGGGTGTTCGAGGGCACGATGGAGATGATGTGGCAGAGCCTGAAGCGGCTGAAGGCGCTGCCGCCGAAGACGCAGCTTTACTGCGCGCATGAGTACACGGCGTCGAACGCGCGTTTCGCGGTGACGATCGAGCCGGAGAACAAGGCGCTGAAGGAGTACGTTGCCTGGATCGAGAAGCGGCGCTCGGACAATCTGCCGACCGTGCCGGCGCTGCTGGAGCGGGAGTTGGCGACCAATCCGTTCCTGCGCGCCGACCTGCCGGAGATGCAGCTGGCGATGGGGCATGCGGGTAACGCGGCGGCGACGTTCGGAGAAATCCGCGGACGCAAGGACCGGTTCTGATGGCGCTGGCCCGGGCCGGCGATCTCGGCGCCAACGAGATCATACGCTTGCTGAACATGTCGCCGCATCCTGAAGGCGGCCACTATGCCGAGACGTACCGGGCGGGCGGGGAGGGCCGAGCGGTGATGACGGCGATCTACTACCTGCTGGAGGTCGACCAGGTGTCCGCCTGGCACCGGGTGGACGCCGAAGAAGCCTGGCTCTGGCATGCCGGCGGGCCGCTGGCGCTGACACTGTCACCGCCGGACGGCAGGGGTGCATCGTCTGTCACCCTCGGCCCGGACCTGCGGGCGGGGCAGCGGCCGCAGGCAGTGATCCCGGCGCATCACTGGCAGACGGCAGAGACGCTCGGCCATTGGACGCTGGTCTCCTGCGTCGTGGCGCCAGGGTTTGAGTTTTCGGGTTTCACGCTGGCGCCGCCGGACTGGCGGCCAGCCGTTTGACGGAGCGCGGTTAGCTGAATGTTGAACTTCGTGGTGCAGGATTGCGCGGCGGCAGAGAGGCTCCCCACCCATGTTCGGCAGACGGCCCCGGTATGATGACACGTTCGGCGTGCGCCTGGATCTCGGCGCGGACCGTGTTGATCCGATGTCTATGCGCCCGGCGAGCCAGGCGGGGCAGCTGCGGGTGAAGGCGCCGGTGCTGGTGGAACAGCCGGGGTCGATCTTCGGCGGGTTCGGCAAACGTGAGACCGATCCCTTCGCCGCCATCCGCGACAAGCCTGTGGCGGCCGCGCCCGCGACTGAGCGGGCTGCGACCCCGGTACGCACAGGCCAGCAACCGGCGGAGGCTGCGCCCGGAGTTCAGGCGTTGAAAGCCGGGCTGCATGCTGCCTGGCGCCGCATGTCTCCGGGACAGCGGATCGGACTGGGTGTCGTGGCAGGCTGGCTGCTGATCGGGACCGGACTCTGGATTCCGGTCCTCGTTATCGCGGCAGCCTATTTCAGCCTGCGCAAGCGCGCAGGCTGAGGTCAGGCGATCAGCCCGCGATATACTGCGCGCCGTTGACGGTCATCGTGGCGCCGTTAATGAAGGCGGCCTCGTCGGAAGCGAGGTAGGCGCACATCGAGGCGATCTCTTCGGCCTTGCCGAGGCGGCCGACCGGGATGGTCGCGATGATGCCTTCGAGCACTTCCGGTTTCACAGCCTGGAG
>CALGEF010000366.1 GCA_937881755.1 uncultured Acidobacteriota bacterium | reverse complement strand
CGGGCCGTCCGGGACCTGCGCCATCACCGAGACCTGCTCCGGCCGGTTCAGCATGCGTACGGGCCTCGGCCCAAGGACTGGCGCCGCCCCCGCCTCCGGTACCTGGCCGGCATAGGCGACCGGCCGCTCTGCCTTGTCCGGAGGGCGGCGCGCGTGCCTGACTGTCAGGATCACGGAGCCTTCGCCAAGGCGTGCGGTGATCCGGTCGGCAAGCCCGGAAACCGCCTCCGCATCGAATCCGGTGCCGGCAAGATCGCCTGACAAGGGGCGGCTGCCGGAAGCCATGGGGCCTGTGCGGCTGGCTTCCAGCATCAACAGGTCAATGCCGAAGCCGGCATCGATCCGGCTGACCTTTTCCCGGAAGAGGCGCAGTATATGGGATGGCGTACGTACGGGGCGGGCGGCGTTGACGGTGACGGCGCTTGCTGCGCCATCCGAGCGGAAGGCGCTGAACCTGAAACCCTGCGCGCCGAGCCCCTGAACGGTGAGGGCGCTGCACAGCCTTTGCGTCAATTGCTGCAGCCCGTCACTTATACCTTCGCTGCTGGTCAGGGGCTCGGGGCAGGGCAGGCATTCGACATGCTCCGGCGGCGGACGAAGCGGGGCAAAAGGCTCGGCCCGCCGCCCCAGCGCCTGGTCGAGACGCAGGCATACCGCATCGCCGGCCTGGCGCGACCGGAAGCGGCGCGTGAGCGCTTTGCGGTCAATGTCATAGAGCTGGCCGATCCGTGTCAGGCCGAAACGGCGCAGCAGGGTCAGCGCCTCCGGCGAGAGACGAAGGGTCGCCATCGGCAGGTGCGCGAGCCCCTCGGCTTCCCGGCCGGAGGGCAGCACGGGATGCTCGCCCGGGCCGGCGCCCCGCGCCAGGGCATGGGCGGCGCCCGGTGTGCCGCCCATCGCAATACGGTGGCCATGGCCAGCCTGCACAAGGCGGCTGGACATCCCGGCCACGAGCGCCGCCTCGCCGCCGAACAGGTGGTCGCAGCCGGTTGTCTCCATCATCAGCCCGTCTTCACCGTCCAGGGCAACGAGAGGGGAGAAACGCACCATCCAGGCGGCAAGGGCCGTCAAGGCCTTCAGATCTGCCGCGCGGTCGATTTCCTCGGAGAGGAGGTCCGGCAGGGTTGCTTTTGCATCGGTGAGGCGCAGGCCCGGTTCGATGCCCACGGCACGCGCAGGCGCATTTGCGGCCACGACACTCAGTCCGTGAGCGGATTTTTCGTAGAGGACAAATGCGCGCAGCTTAACCGGCCCGGAGGCGGAACCGGTTTTCGTCTGCCGCCGCAGGCGGCGCAGCCGGTCCAGCGGCCAGTCCGGAAACCACACTGAGAGATAGCGTTTCATCATTCCACTCGAGGTCAAAGGCCTGCCCGGTCGCGGAAGGCAGTGCGCGGCAGCGTTCGATCACCGCCCGCCAGCGGGGATGGCCGGGGGCGTGCGGATCATGGCGATTGGGGGCGGACGGGCGTGAGGCAAGGCGCCAGCGGCTGGCGGCGGCTGTCGCGCCTTCACAGCTGTAGGGCAGCACCAGCACAACCGGAACGCCGTGCCGCATGGACGCGAGTGTAAGCCGCCGGCTGGACGTGAAGTCAGACTGCTCCACTTCGGCAATCACGAGGTTTGCGGCTCCGGAGACAACCGCTTCCTCAGCCGCCCACAGCCCGGCTTGCGCCGTGCGTGCCTGCACCGTCAGGCGCAGGCGTGAGGACAAGCCGGGCAGGGCCGCCTCCGGCACCTCGCCCATGTCCGGCACAACCGATGCCTGCCGCACCCAGACCCATGCGCCGCATACGCCCTGTCCGATCGCGGCCAGCAGGAAGCCGGTTGCCGCAGCCCGGTCCCCGTAGGCGCTCTCCGCAATCTCATGCAGGCCCGGCTCACCGAGACCGAATGGAAACTCCGCCCGGACTGCGGGCGGGGCCATCGCTGTCCGGACGAGGCCTTTTGTTTTGAGGGTGGCGAAGTCCATGTCCTGGTGTTCTCTCAGTGGCGCAGAAGGGGCAGGCGCCGGTGCTGACGGACACGCAACCTGCCGCCGGCCAACCCTGCCCGGGCGTTCAGACGATGCGTCCGGCAATGGCATTGTCCCCGCAGCTCCGTCGCGGCGTTGCCTTAAAAAGGCACGGGACAAAGAACAAATCAAGAACATTTAAGCCGGCGAAGGCTCTCCTGCGCCGCTGCCTTGTGAATGAAAACAGATCGCTGATGTTTGACGGCGACCTGAATGTGCGGCCGCGGACAGGCTTCGTTGCAGATGGAGCACGCCGCACCGGACGCCTGTCGCAAAGCACCATTAAGACGGCGCAGGCAGAGTTCGGGCAAGGCTATAAGAATCCCTTGAATGCGCTCTGGACTTCCCCATTGAACAATTTATGTTTTGTTTAGCGTTTTCACAAAAATCGACTGATCTGGAAGCCGACCTCCATGCAAGCGAGCAATCTGAACCTGCGGATGACCTGTGGCGCCCTGGTGATCGGGGCCCTGCTTGCGGTTTCGGGCTGCAGCGCAGGCAGCAGGGACGCTGCCGGGGCGGATGGGGCTGCCGGGCTGGTCCGCCCGCTGGTCGTCGCGGCGGATGTATTGCCAGCCGATCCTGCCTCCCTGGTCGCCGCCACCGGGACCATCGTTTATTCCCAGGAAACAACACTGTCCTTCAAGACGGGCGGCATCCTGACGGAGCTGACCGTAGATGAGGGCGATACGGTGAAGGCCAGGCAGCGCCTTGCCCGGCTCGACCTGACCGAACTGGCAGCCGGCGTCGCCCAGGCAGAAGCGGCGGTCGTCAACGCCGAGGTGAGCTATGAGCGGACACGCGACCTTGTCGAAAAAGGGCATCTTGCGCAGGCGCGCCTCGACGATGCAGCGCTCGCGCGCGATCAGGCGCGCGCCGGACTGGCTGCGGTCTCGTTCAATCGCGACCTTGGGGTCATGGTCTCGCCAGGCGACGGGGTTGTCCTGCGTCGCCTGGCCGAGCCGGGGCAGACACTCGCACCCGGCGCGCCGGTGCTTCAGATCGGCGATACGGCGTCCGGCCTGCTTTTGCGTGTGCCTGTCCCCGCCGCCCAGGCCGCACGCCTGCGGGTGGGCGACGCGGCCGCGATCTCAGTCTCCGGACTGACCGGCCCGCCGCGCGCCGGCGCCATCATCCGTATTGCCGCCAAGAGCAACGATGCCACAGGGAATTTTGATGTCGATCTCAGCGCAGGTGATCCCGGACTCCTGCGCAGCGGCCTGATCGCAAATGCACGGATCACGTCAGGCGCTGCTTCGGAAGTCAAATCCTCCTCCGTACGGATCCCGACCCTCGCCCTGATCGATGCCCGCGCAGACCGGGGCTATGTCTATGTCATCGACGATAAGGATGTTGCCCGAAGGCGGTCTGTCTCCATATCCGGCATCGTCCGGGGCGAAGTCCTTGTACTTTCCGGCCTTGAAGCCGGAGAGCGCGTGATCGCGCAGGGCGCTGCCTATGTCCGCGAGGGCGAGGCTGTGCGTATTGCGGACGGCCCCTGAGCCCCATGGAGCATATTGTCCGATTTTTCGTTGACCGCTGGCAGTTCTCGCTGGTCTTGTTCGTCATGCTGGTCGCCCTCGGTGCAAACGCCACCCTGTCGATTCCCAAGTCCGAAGACCCGACCGTCCGGTTTCCAATCGCCGGGGTTACAGTCGTCCTGCCGGGGGCTGATGCCGAGCAGGTTGAAAAGCTGATCATCGTTCCGCTTGAGCAGGCCTTCAACCGGATCGAAGATGTCAAGGAAGTGAGATCAAGCGCGACCTCCGGGGTCGCCAGTGTCACGGTGGAGTTCGTCTATGGCTCCGACCCGGAACGGAAGTTCGATGAACTTGTCCGTGAACTGAATGTTGCGCGGCCGGATTTTCCGCCCGGCGTCGTGGAGGTGCGGACATTCAAGGCCAATACCGCAAATGCCAACATCGTGGTCCTGGCCCTGGTCAGCGAAACGGCGCCGGTCCGCCAGCTTGAGGCGGCGGCAAGGGACCTGCGCGACATGCTGGAGCGCGCAGGCGGCGTCCAGCAGTCCCAGATCTGGGGCGCGCCGGAATCTGAAGTGCGTGTTTCTCTCGATCTTGACCGGCTCTCGAATTTTGACCTGTCGCCGCTCGCTGTCGTCGATGCCCTGCAGCGGGAAGGCGCGGACGTGCCGATCGGCGCGGTTGCGTCGGGCGGACGGCGCTTCAACGTCACGGCCACAGGCCCGTTCGACAGTCTTGACGAGATCAGGAGCACGGTGCTGCGTTCGGCGGCCGGCAGTACGCTGACCGTCGGGGATATCGCCGCAGTCGAGTGGGACAATGACGAGCCGCGCCATCTGACCCGTTTCAATGGCGAGCGGGCCGTGCTGGTCAGCGCCAAGGGCAAGCTCGGCGTCGACGTATTCGTCGTGCGCAACAATCTCTACAGGCAGATTGACGCTTACCGGAGCAGCCTGCCGGAAGGCATCAGGCTTGAACTGGGTTTCGATCAGTCTAAGACAGTCGCGCATCGCTTGACGAGCCTTGGCCGCGACTTCGGTATCGCGGTGTTGCTTGTCCTGCTTACCCTTCTTCCATTGGGGTTTCGCGCCGCCATCGTCGTGATGATGGCGATCCCTCTGTCACTTGCGATTGGTGTTTTCTGGATTGGCCAACTCGGTTACACGTTGAACCAGTTGTCGATTTCCGGCCTCGTGATCGCGCTCGGATTGCTGGTCGACGATTCGATCGTGGTGACGGAAAACATAGCGCGTAACCTGCGAAACGGATTGCCACGGCGGGAAGCGGCCATCGCCGGCGTATCGGAGATCAACGTTGCGGTCATTGGCTGCACGGCAACGCTGATCCTTGCCTTCCTGCCCCTGATTGCCCTGCCTGAAGGCGCGGGCGATTTCACCCGGTCCCTTCCCGTTGCCGTTCTGACAACGATCATCGCTTCGCTGGTCGTATCGCTGACGATCATTCCATTCCTGGCGGGACAGCTGCTGCCGCGCGACGGGCACGGAAAGTCGAATGTCTTTCTTGACGTGGTCATGGGCGCGATCCACTCAGTTTACCGGCCCATCCTGCGCGTCGCTCTGCGGTTTCCCATTGCGACAGTTGTGCTCTCACTGGCGATGGCGCTGTCTTCTTTTGCGCTCGTTCCAAGGCTGGGATTCTCGCTTTTCCCGGAGAATGACAGTCCGTATTTCCTGGTTGATGTCGAGCTGCCGCAGGGTGTGTCGATCGACGAGACGGACAAGGCCGTCCGGTATGTCGAAAGCGTCCTGGCGAAACGCGAAGACATCGCTTTCAGGTTTGCAAACAGCGGGTCGAGCAATCCGCAGGTCTACTACAACGTCTTTGAGACGATTGGTGTTCCGGATTATGGTCAGGTCTACGGGGCTTTCAAGCATTGGGATCCCGACGAAGGCCCAGAGATCGTCTCCGGGATCCGCGAGGAGCTCTCCGAATACCCCGCCGCGAAACTGACTTTCCGCCGGTTCGAGAACGGGCCTCCGGTTGAGGCCCCGATCGCGGTTCGCGTCTGGGGAAAGGACAATGATACGCTGAGCCAGATCGCAGGGGACGTTGAACTGATCCTGCAGGCCACCCCTGGCACGCGGGACATTTCCAATCCGGCGGCGGCGCGTCAGGTTGATCTTGAGCTTGACATTGATACCGAAAAGGCTGCGCTGCTGGGTATTCCGGCGGGTGCGATAGACCAGACCCTGCGTATTGCAATCGGCGGGGCAACTGTTGCCCAGGTGCGCGATCCGACCGGTGAGGCCTATCCCATCCGGGTGCGGACAGATGCTGGCTCTCTGCCCGATGCAGATGCATTGCAGAGGATATATGTCTGGAATGCGCAGGGTGGGAGCGTTGCGCTGTCAGAGATCGCGACGACAGGGTTCTCGTCGGGTCCCACGGTCGTGAACCGCGTGCAGCAGGAGCGCGTGGTGACTGTGCTCTCTTACGTCTTGCCGGAGTTTCTTGCCAGCGACGTCACTGCCGAGGTTGCCTCGAAGGTCCGGATGATCAATCTTCCGCCCGGATACCGGATTACCTTTGGCGGGCAGGCGGAAGCGGCAAGTGAAAGCTTTTCGGGCCTCGGGGCAGCTGTGCTGATCGCCCTGTTCGGTGTGCTTGCCGTGCTTCTGCTGGAGTTCGGCAGCTTCGCCCAGATGGCGGTGGTCGCTTTCGTCATTCCTTTCGGCGTGATGGGCGGCTTTGTGGCGCTCTATATCGCCGGATACTCGCTCTCGTTCATTGCCATGATCGGCTTCATTGCCCTGATAGGAATCGAGATCAAGAACTCGATCCTGCTTGTCGACTTTGCCAACCGGCTCCGGCGTGACGGTGTCGCGTTGCGTGAGGCCGTCATCCAGGCAGGCGAGATCCGTTTCCTCCCCGTCCTGCTCACAAGCGCCACCGCCATCGGCGGCCTGACCCCGCTCGTCCTTGAGCAATCGCCTCTGGTCTCGCCGATTGCAGTGGTCATCATCGGTGGTTTGATCAGCTCCACCATCCTTGCTCGGATCGTGACGCCGGCCATGTATATGCTGCTGACGCCCAAAGAGCTCGCAGAGCCGAAGCGCCCGGTAGAGCCGGCAGACACGTACTGACCCCCGTGCCCGTCCCGCGGCTGGTCCCGAAAGCCCGGGTGTTCAATCGCCGGGCCGGACCTCTGTGGACGCTGCGGCACTGCCGGGATCTGATGCGATCATCCGGCGGAGCGTTCTGATCTCGTCGGCTTCGCTTGCGGGTTTGTCGCGGCGGATGCGGCTGATGCGCGGGAAACGCATCGCGATTCCCGATTTGTGGCGGGTGCTGGGGTTGACGGCGTCAAAGGCGACTTCGAGCACGAGGGTCTTTTCGACTTCGCGGAC
>CALGEF010000365.1 GCA_937881755.1 uncultured Acidobacteriota bacterium | reverse complement strand
GGGCGGTGCCGGGCGCATCGGGCAGTTTGTGGTTTGCCAACTCGACCCGTCGCCCAAGAATGCGCGGCCCAAGACCGGACAGAAACGCCATGGCCTTGGAGGGTTCAACCAGCAGCGGCGTGTTGAAAGCGCGCGCGGCAATGCGGGCATGGAGCATCAGGGTTGGTCCTCGTCTTTGCGCGGGTGGTCTTCCGCGTCGTCAGTTGCATCTGCTTGGTCCTCGCCCTGCGGCACTGCCTGCACGCCTTGCGCGGGTGAGCCCGGCCGACGGAAGTCGAGGCCGAGCAACCGCTCGCGCGTCCGTTCCGCCGCAATCTCGCGGTCGACCTGTTCGGCGTCATAGCCGCGCTCGGCGATGGCTTGTGTGCGGGATTTCAGGCCTGCTTCGATCTGTGCGATCTCGGCATTGGCGTCCTTGAGCGGATCGACCCAGTCCCATTTCGTGGGGAGCCAATCGGCGGTGAGCAGCCTAGATCGGTTGGCCTCGTAGCCGGGCAGGATAAGGGCACCTGACAGCACCGCTGCATCCATCCAGCGCGCATAGACGGGTCGGCAGAGTTGAAAAACCATGACCGAATGCTGCCAAGCCGAGACGCGGCGGCGGAACTCTATCAGGGCAAGGCGCGAGTTGGAGAAGTTGCCCTTCACCATGTCATTGGCGATGTAGGGGTAGGGGATGCCCAGCGCGGCAGATATCTGCAGCAGCGTCCGGTACTGGAACGGCTCATAGGTCGCGCCGCTGTCGGCAGGTTGGCCCACGGTGACATCCTCACCGGGGTCCAGCCGCACGACCTGGCCGGGGCTTATTTCGACACCGGCTGGTCCGTCCTCGTCCTCGGGCGGGGCAAGGGGGTTCTCCGGCGCGGGCGAGGTCACGAACATTGCATACATCGCCGCGACCTTTTTGCGGTCGAGCTCGGCATCGTCGTACTGATCGAGCAGGAACAGTTTCACGATGGCGGGGGCCAGTTTCGACACCCCGCGCAGCTGGCCGCCCTCGACCGGGTCGATGACATGGATCACTTCCGCGGCGGGAACGCGGACGATCTCGCCCGCCAGCCCCGGATCGGTGCCGTCGCCTGGATGGCGGCGCAGGAAGTGATAGGCCACGCGCCGCCCGATCCGGTCGAACTCGATCCCCTGGCGGATCACATTGCCATTGGCCGCCGTGCCGGTCTGTTCCAACGGCAGCATTTCCGCCGGCAGCATCTGCAGCTGCAGGGGCACGCTCAAGCCGTCGCCTGCACGCCGCATGCGGATCCGGAAGAACACCTCGCCCGCCATGAACACCTCGCGCGCCGCGCGGCGCTGGAGCCCGTAGAAATCGGTGAGTCCCTCCGCGTCTGCATCGTCGGTCCAGGCGAGCCAGAGGCGCTGCAGCTCTTCCTTGCGCGCGGCATCCACGATTTTCGAGATCGGCTTGATCCCGTCGCCGACGGTGTTGGCGGCCCAGCTTTCGACCGCATTCACCGCATAGCCGTTGTTGCGCACCAGCCAGCGCGCGCGGGCGGTGATGTCGGGGCCAGAGGCCGCAATCAGCGCGTTGACATGGGCACGGGTCGCCCGGAAGCCGCGCAGACGCCGGTGATGCTGACCCGCATCAAACCCGCCGATGAAGGCACCGAGGCGCTGCCGCCAGTTCATCGCGCTGCCCATCACAGATCCTTCCCGGCATAGGGCCGCAGGACGCGTCCAGCGCGGCGCTCGAGTTTGGCCATGCGACGTTCGATATCGCTGATCGCAGCCGCGAGCTCGGCATCCGAGCCGTAATTCACGGTCTTGCCGTCATAGCTGACCGACCGCGTGCCGCTGTAGCGCGCGGCCAGCAGCGCGCTGTGGCGGAGTTTCAGCTCCTCGAGGGTCATGGGGCTCTCTTGTTTGGCACACTTTAAGTGTGTATGTTGCGTATGTGTCAGGAGGGCCCAATGCAGCACGCCACAGCAGAAAAGCAGCGCACCAACATCACCCTGACGGCCGCAAATCTGGCCGCCGCCCGCGAGTTGGGTCTCAATGTTTCGGCGATCAGCGACGCCGCAGTCGCAGAGGCTGTCCGTATGGCCAAGGCCAAGGCTTGGGCCGAAGAGAACGCGGCAGCGATTGCAGAGCGCCGCGCATGGATCGAAGAAAACGGGACGCCTCTGGCCGATCTCCAGGTTCTGAAGATCGGCTGATGGCGCAGTTCCAGGTCTATCGCGTCCCGGGTAACCGGCTCGTCCTCGACCTTCAGACTGACCTGATCGAGACCGGCACCCGCGTCGTCGCGCCGCTGCTGCCTGCCGCCTCGGGGCCAAAAGCCATTGGCAGGCTCGAGCCTGTGTTCGAGATCGAGGGATATGCCTATGTGCTCCATACGGCCGAGATGGCTGCGATCCCATCTTCCCTGCTCAAGGCGCCGCCCATCGCGGATCTCTCGCGGTTCGACTACGAGATCCGGGGTGCCCTCGACATGGTCTTTTCTGGCTTTTGATCACTCCATGTATTTGGGCGTGCTGATCTTCCAGCC
The DNA here is from genome assembly GCA_937881755.1 of uncultured Acidobacteriota bacterium. Classification (GTDB taxonomy): domain Bacteria; phylum Pseudomonadota; class Alphaproteobacteria; order Caulobacterales; family Hyphomonadaceae; genus Hyphomonas. Next base: position 197 of record CALGEF010000365.1, on the reverse strand, counting down.
GCGCCGCCGTGGGGCGGTGACGCGCCCGGCTGCGGGCGCATCAGGTTTTGTCCGCTCTAGCGGCGCAGAAGCGGCGACCGCGGTATCGATGCCCGCCTGCTTCTCCAACTGTCGCCACATCCGCTCGTCAAATCGGTCCGCTCCGAGGATCCACGCCGCGGCGCGTGCATAGACCCTTGCGTCCAGCGCCTCGTTGC
>CALGEF010000364.1 GCA_937881755.1 uncultured Acidobacteriota bacterium | reverse complement strand
GCGTAAGGTCTTGGCAAGGTCGCCCCGGATGGTGCAGCAGAGGCAGCCGCTCGACATCTCGATGACGACGTCATCCTTGCTGTGCGTCACGAGATCATGGTCGAGGCCGATCTCGCCGAATTCGTTGATGAGCACCAGTGTCCGGCACAGCGCGGGCTGTTGGATCAGATGGTTGAGCACGGTCGTTTTGCCACTGCCCAGGAACCCGGTCAGCACCGAGATCGGCAGTCGCTGCGACGATCCATCGAGATCCCAGTTTTCCATGGTGCGCATCCCCTTCCAGTTCAGGCCGCGTCGGCCGCGATGCAGCTCGCGCAGGTGCCTTCCACCTCGACCACGGGTCGCGTCACGCGGAACCCCAGGACGGCGGCATCCTCGACGAGTAGTTGTGCGACACGCGGGTCTTCCAACTCGACCGATGCCCCGCAGTTGCTACAAATGAAGAAAAGACAATCATGCCGACGCTCCGGATGCGTGCAGGGGACGTAAGCGTTCCGGCTCTCGATCTTCGAGACGAGACCCTGGGACATCAGGAACTCGAGCGCCCGGTAGACGGTGGGCGGCCCGACCGGGCGGGAGTCCCTGAGCTTCAGCGCTTCGATCAGTTCGTAAGCGCCCGTCGGTCGACCACTCTCCCAGAGCAGCTCCAGGATCTGCCGCCTGAGCGTCGTTAACTGCGCCCCTCGCGCGCCGCAGAGGGACATTGCCAACGCAACCCGTTCAGCTGGCGCATGTTGCCCGCGACAGTTGGAATCGGTGCAGGGCCGGGGCTGGATCGACAGGAGCGTCATGGCCTTATCCCTTCTTGCGTTTAAGACATGCAATGTTATAACGTTGCATTCATTAATTACAAGAGCCAAGTGCCCCTGGAAACCGGGCGTGGCCGCAGGAAAGGGTTGGACATGGATACAGCGGTGGTCGGGAACCGGCCGGAGAACTTAGTCCGCTCCGCATCGACGATGCGGCGACGCCCAAGCCAGTCTGAGGCGGAAGCGGCCGTCCGCACGCTGATCGAATGGGCCGGCGACGATCCTGACCGGGAGGGACTGAAAGGGACGCCCGAGCGTGTCGTCCGCGCCTATGAGGAGTTCTTCGCCGGATACCGCGACGACCCGGTCGCGCTGCTTGCGACGACGTTCGAGGAGACTGCCGCCTATGACGAGATGATCGTCTTGCGCGACATTCGACTCGAATCCCACTGCGAACATCACATTGTTCCCATCCTGGGCAAGGTGCATATCGGCTATCTGCCGTCTGGGCGGGTTGTCGGCATCTCCAAGCTTGCGCGCCTGGTCGAGGTGTTCGCCAAGCGAATGCAGATTCAGGAAGCGCTGACGTCGCAGATCGCGGACACGATCCAGGAAGTGCTGAAGCCGCGCGGTGTGGGCGTCGTCATTGAGGCGGCGCACCAGTGCATGACCACGCGCGGGGTCCGCAAGCCGGGGGTCAGCATTGTGACCAGCCGCATGCTCGGCTCGTTCCGAGACGATCCGACCACCCGCCGGGAGTTTCTCGCGATGATAGGCAGCCCCAGGACCGCCCCGCATGAGTCCTGACGAGGCAGGCGTGGCCGCCCCTTCTCCCTTCGCCGCCCGCACCACGGTCGAGCAGGTCGAGGAAGGCTTGGCGCTCGCCCCGAAGTTCGATTGCGACGGTCTCATCCCTTCCGTCACGACCGACGCCATAAGCGGCGAGGTGCTGATGCTGGGCTACATGAATAGTGAGGCTCTGCAAAAAACAATCGCGACCGGCGAGGCGCATTACTGGAGCCGGAGCCGTCAGTGCCTCTGGCGCAAGGGTGCAACCAGCGGCCTCGTCCAGACGGTTCTCGAGATGCGCATCGACGACGATCAGGACGCTGTCTGGCTGCGCGTGCAGATCGGCGGCGGCGGCGCCAGCTGCCATGTCGGCTACCGCTCCTGCTTCTACCGGTCCGTTGAACTGCGGGGACCGTCTGGCGGGCCCGCCCGCCTCGTCTTCACCGAGGCGTCCCGGGCCTTCGATCCGAAGGCCGTTTATGGCGATGCACCCAATCCGACGCAGCTTTGAGGGACGGTGAGATACGCCTCATGATTTCAGCGCAAGGTCTGCTCGAACCCGTCGATGACGCCTCCGGCGCCGAACTTCCGCCACGCTTTGCGGAAGCACTGGAACAGGTGCGCGCCGTGATCGCGCGTTGCGACAAGGACAGCATCCCCAACGATACACTGCTCGCCGCGCTGATGACGGAGCTGATGCCACGTCTCGTCCATGCCTACGGACCCGGTGGTGTGGCGTCGATGCTCAATCAGCTTGCTCTCGAACTTTCGAGCGCCGAATCGACGGGCAGCAGCGAATACCCAATCAACAGCAGGGGACACCCCATGACGGAGCATAAAGAATGAAGGTCGCATACGTGTTTGCCACCAACATGGCGGCGACGTTCAAGCTTGCCACCATGATCCTTCCGCAAATCGAGGATGGCTCACACGGAGCGAGCGTTGTCGGGATGTTCTTCTTTGACGACAATCTCTTCTGCTTGCGCGCCGGTGATCCCGTTGGCGAACGCCTGGCCAAAGTCGCGGGGGAGCAGAACATTCTGCTCATGATCTGCGACCAATGTGCTGTGCGCCGCAACCTGGCCGAAGGCACCCTCGAGCAATGCGGCAAAGGCGAAGTCAAGGCAAAGGGTACCGTCGCCGGGGTGCAGGCCGGCTGCTTTCCCCAGCTTCACGCCGCACTCGCGCCTAACGCCCCTGACTTCGTGATTACCCTGTGAGAAGCCGATGCAGACCAATCTCCATCTCCCCAAACTTCCTGTCACCGTACTTTCCGGCTTTCTTGGCGCCGGCAAGACCACGTTGATGAACCACATCCTCAACAATCGCGAAGGCAAGCGCGTCGCGGTCATCGTCAACGACATGAGCGAGGTCAACATCGACGCCGAACTCG
>CALGEF010000363.1 GCA_937881755.1 uncultured Acidobacteriota bacterium | reverse complement strand
CGATCCGCTGGCCTGACCCCGACAACCCGAGGAGAACACCATGGCACGAGCCCAAGGGGCGCGGGCGCAGATGGCGCTGGCGTTCGAGACGACATACGGCACGCCGCCTGCGAGCGGTTACACCAAGATGCCTTTTGCCAGCACGACGCTGGGGGCAGAGCAACCCTTGCAGACGTCCGAGCTTCTGGGCTACGGGCGCGATCCGCAGGGCAATGTCATCCCAGGACAGATAGGGTGGTGTGAAATGAGGCAGCGGAGAGGAAATCGGCGCGAGCATTGCGACCCCTCGGGCCTCGGCGTCGATCAGGGAGGCCATCCCGGTTCCGGCGAAAAGCGCGATCAGGAACCCCGGCGCGCGCGGGAAGACCCGTTGCGACACAGCGACGGTCATGAGCGTGGCACCGGCGATCATGACGGCCGCACCGTTCGCTCCAGGAAGGCTTTCCGCCACAACCGTGATGCGCTCGACGACATTGCCGCCGCTGTCCACAGTCAGTCCCAAAGCCGCGGGCACCTGACTTACGGCAATGAGCACCGCTGCTGCCGCAGTGAACGCAACGATCACGGAATGAGAGACGAAACTCACGAGCCCGCCCAGATGCGCCAGCGCCGCGCATACCTGGAAGAGGCTGACGAGGACGGTGAGGAGCAGGGCCAGTTCCACGAAGCGGGGCGTTCCCGGCGTCGCGACCTCGGCGAGTGTTGCGAATACCAGCGCGGAGATGGCCGTCGTCGGCCCCGAGACCATCACCATCGACGAGCCCCAGAGTGCCGCGATGACGGGTACGATCATTGCCGTGTACAGGCCATACTCGGGTGGCAAACCGGCGATGATGGCAAAGGCGACACCCTGCGGCAGCACGATGGCCGCGTTCGTCAGACCGGCGAGCGCGTCCGCCTTCAGACTGTCGGTGCTGGTCCGGGCAAGCCAGCGCGAGGCGGGAAACACGGACGTCGCAATCGCATGCGTGGACAGAGGCAAGGGGGGTACCCGCGGTCAGGGTGATGGATTGGCTAGTTTCATGGCGCCCAGGCCCAACGAGTCCGACATGTTGAAGCCGCCCATCCCGCCGTCGACTGCGATGTCGATACCTTTCAGCCAGCTGCTCGCAGGCGACAGCAGAAACGCCGCGACCTCGGCCACCTCGCGCGGGCTGGCGGCGCGGCCCGCGCGCGCAACATTGCGCACCATGTTCTCGCCGAAGGCACGGGCAAAATCATCGAGGATGCCGGTCGCGACGGCGCCGGGGCTGATCGAGTTGAGGCGGAGACCGCGCGCGATCATGTCCTCGGTCACGGCGGCGGTCCAGGCGATCACCGCCTCCTTCGAAAGGTTGTAGGCCCGCGTCGCATCGATCGCCTCGCGGGCGACGAAAGCCGGCAACTGGTCCGGATCCGTCAAGGCCCCCAGACGGAGAACCTGCTCGAGGTTCTTCTGCCACTGCGCCCCGGCGCGGGAGGCGACGTTGACGATCGCCCCTCCGGTCGAAAGCCTGTCCGTCAGCAGGTCGGTGAACAGGCGTGTGCCCAGGAAGTTCACCTGCAGGAGCGTCGACTCCAACCCGTCGCGCGGCGGCAGGCCCGCGTTGTTGCAAAGCCCGTCGAGAGGGACGTCAACCGCCGCCGCGGCCGCTTCGATGGAGGACGTGTCGGAGAGGTCCAGCGGTATGAAGCGGTCAATGCCGTCCGATGTTTCACGGATATCGAAGCCGATGACCCGATGCCCTTGGCTTTGCAGCAATCCTGCGAGCTCGGCGCCAATGCCTCCAGCCACACCCGTCACGGCGATTGTGCGCGCCATTGTCTTCATCCTCCCAGTGGTCCGCGTCGAGGCTAGGGCGGTCCGGGCATAATCCATAGATTCAGAAAACTCAGAGGCATTCTTTGGAGTTATGGCTGGCGCTGGCGGGTTTGGGCGGAATAGCCCTGACGCCGCAGCCCGCAACGTCGGGCTGCTTTAGGGTCAGGACTTCGTTCTTGTATCATAGCCAGAACATGACAGTTGCAGCGAGGGCGACGGCGGAGAGGAACACCTTCGGGCATCGGTCGTATCGGGTAGCGATCCGTCGCCAGTCCTTCAGCCGCCCGAACATGATCTCGATGCGGTTGCGGCGTTTGTAGCGGCGCTTGTCATGCTTGATGGGTCTGGCGCGAGACTTCCTGCCGGGGATGCAGGGCTTTATCCCCTTGTCTTTCAACGCTTCCCTGAACCAATCAGCATCGTAGCCGCGGTCGGCCAGCAACCACTCCGCCTTTGGCAAGCTGCCCAGAAGAGCCGCCGCGCCGGTGTAGTCGCTGACCTGGCCTGCCGTCATGAAGAAGCGGATCGGGCGGCCATCAGCATCCGTAACGGCGTGCAGCTTGGTGTTCATGCCGCCTTTTGTTCGGCCGATCAGACGGCCCCTTTGGTCACCTGGCCCCCCTTTTTCGACCGCAGGCTGGTCGCCGTGCGGTGCGCCTTCAGATAGGTCGCGTCGATCATCACCGTCTTCGGAACGGAAGCCTCAGCGGCGAGCCCGTCCAGCATCCGGGCGAAGACCCCTTTGTCGCACCACCGCTTCCAGCGATTGTAGAGGGTCTTGGGCGGCCCATATTCCTTCGGCGCATCGCGCCATCGCAACCCATTGCGATTGATGAAGATAATGCCGCTCAACACTCGCCGGTCATCGACCCGCGGCTTACCATGGCTCTTCGGGAAAAAGGGCTGGAGCCGCGCCATCTGCGCGTCCGTCAGCCAGAAAAGGTTGCTCATCGATCCGTCTCCTTACGGAGCCTGAATCACGCCGCAGCAGCAAGATCAATGGGTCCTGACCCTAACGCCTGCCTGCCCTGCTCCCCCCAATTCTCCCCCGCCAGAAAACACAGATGGTAGAGGCTGACCGCCGAAGCCTCGCGCCCGTAGGTCAGTCGTTTCAGTACCTCTGGCGCCAGATAGGCCAGTCGCAGCTGGCGGCTGACATGGCGCTCGGCCAACCCGACCGCCTCGGCCAGTTCCTGGATGGTGGCAAACTCACCCGCCTCCATGCGCCGCCGCCATCCCCATGCCCGGCCGATGGCGCGCAGGATATGAGGATCTTGGGTCTGGTCCTCGCTAGGGCGGTAGTCAGCTGGCGGCAGGATCTTCGGCCGACCGTTCTTCTTGCGCACCGTCAGGGGAATCAGCACGCGGATCGTATCGTTTGGCTTGGTCATTCTGCAGCCTCCAGCCTGCGGGGCGCGAGCATTTCGCGGATGACGCCCGCAATGCCATCGCGACGAATGTCAACCTCGAGCCCGGCGGTGGTGACCGTGACGCGACGCACCAGTAACATGATGATGCGGGCCTGTTCCGGCGGGAAGAGTTGTGACCAGAGCGCGTTGAACTGGTGCAGGGCAGCGATCGCATCCGCCTCCGATGCTCCGCCGCCGCCGCGCTTCAGGGCGGCCAGCACCTGCGTGACGACCTCTGGCGTTTGCAGGATGCGCCGAATTTCGGTGACGACCGCGTCCTCGACCATTCCGGCGGCCAACCGCATCGGCGCGGTTTCCTCGCCGGTCTCGCGGTTCTTTATCACGTCCATGGACACATAGTAGCGGTAAAGCTTCGTTCCCTTCTTCGTCCTGGTCGGCGTCATTGCCGCGCCATTCTCGCTGAAAATCAGTCCCTTCAAGAGAGCAGGAGGTTGCGCGCGGCTGTTGTTGGCCCGCTTGCGGGGGCTTCCCTGCAGGATTGCATGCACGCGATCCCAGAGGTCTGCGCCGATGATGGCATCATGCTCTCCGGGATAGGCCTTGCCCTTGTGTAGGGCCTCGCCCCGATACACCCGATTGTTCAGCAGCCGGTAAAGATATCCCGTAACCGCGCGGTTGGCACC